>DYKK01000489.1 GCA_020722625.1 Anaeromyxobacter dehalogenans | reverse complement strand
GATCCATCGGCGGCCAGCGCATTGGTATCCAAGACCGGCCAGATGGGTGTCCCGCAACTCGACATCGGAGGCCGATACGTCGTGGGATTCGACAAGGCCAGGATCGACGACCTCCTGGGCTTGTCGCATGGAAACCCTGTTTGATGCAGAAAAGGAGGGAAACGCGAAATGGAAAACCTGCCGATTCAACCCCTTCAAGACTACGTGCTGATCGATCCCGTGGAGGCGGAAGAGGTCACATCAGGGGGGATCATCATCCCCGATACCGCCAAGGAGAAACCGGCCGAGGGCATCGTGGTCGCCAAGGCGGCTGACGCCACCGATGACGTGGCCATCGGAAACCGGGTCATCTACCAGAAGTTCGCGGGTCACGAGATCAAGACCAAGGGAAAGGCAATGCGCCTGGTGCCGTCCGGCGACCTTCTGGCGAAGTACGTAGAGTCGGACGAAATTCCGGAGTAACGTCGGCCCGCGTTTCGACCCAGACCACGAGTTGCGTCCCGCAATTTTCGAGGGAGCGTCGTTGCCTCGTGCGGGAACTTCCGTATCGCCCGGCCCCCACCACGGTCCAATCCATCCGCATTGCGGAGGCGTATCGTCTGCGCCGGCAAGTGGCCGGTCCTGTATTTTGAGGCTGGGCGCGCGCGGCACTTGCCGATGACGCCGGACGGGGCCTAGGATCATGCCGTCCGTTCCCAGGTCCGTGGACCGGGAGGTGAGGGCCATGCGCGCGGCTGAGAAATTGCTTCTTGCTACAATCTTCTTGATTGGCGCCTCGTGCGGCGGCGGGTCCGGCGGCGCCCGCGACGTCAGTTTTCAGGACACGACCGGTCCCGGCGACACCGTGCCCGACGACGCCGTGTCGCTGGAAGACGTCGCCGTGGACGCGCCCGAGCCCTTTCACCCCTGGGCCTGCATCGCCGACCCGGCGTGCACCAGGGTCATGGTGGCGGCGCACCGCGGCTTCCACCGCCTGGTCCCGGAGAACAGCCTTGCCGGTATCCGGGGCGCGGCGGAAGTCGGGGCCGAGTTTTCCGAGGTCGACGTGCGGCACACCCAGGACGGCGTCCTGGTCCTGATGCACGACGCCACGGTGGACAGAACCACGGACGGCCACGGCAAGGTCGAGGACATGACCTGGGACCAGGTGCGACAACTGAACCTGCTCACCTCGGACGATTCCACGGACCCCGAGGTGGTGAAGGTCCCGCTCTTCACCGACGCCTTGGCGCTGGCTCGGGAACTCGGCATCATGCTCTACGTGGACCAGAAGACGTCGCACGTGGACGAC
>DYKK01000139.1 GCA_020722625.1 Anaeromyxobacter dehalogenans | reverse complement strand
GGCCTATTCCCCAGCCCGTTTCACGCACGAACCGGAGGCGGCCCGGCCCCGGGGAAAGACGACGCGAGCGCGGACGGGGGATAGGAGCGGGCGGGAGGTTCAGCAAACAGATTCAGCGGACAGGTTCAGTGGCAGGGGACAGTGTCAGTGGCACGTTGGACGCGGAGGGTGGGGCGTCGCGACAAACCCACGTGCTCCGCGACCCCGGACCCCGGATCCCGGACCCCGGATGCCGGATCCCGGACGCCAGAGGCAGTGCCAGGGAACAGCGACCGTGTCGGCAGACAGTGTCAGCGTCAGTGCCACGTTGGTCGCGATGAGCAGGGCGTGGGGACGGATTCAGGGGGTCGTCGAGGCATTGACACCGCGACCGTTTCTCGCCTATGAAACCGCGGAGACGGAGGGTGGGCAGGGCCATCCGATGGGGAAGGAAGAAAAACCCGTCTCCGCGCACGTGGACTACCGGGACGGCCGGCCCCCGATGCTCCACCTGAACCGGGTCAAACTGGTCGTGGAAGACCGGATCGCCGGTGTCCGCGAGTACGTCTTCGACCAGCAGGACATCACGCTCGGGTCCGCGGAGGATAACGACGTGGTGATCCGGGATTCGCGCGTGAGCCGGTCCCACTGCCGGATCTCGTGTGAACCCTCCGGATACCTCGTGACGGACCTCGATTCCACGAACGGGACGACGGTGGGTCGGGTCCGGGTCCGCGAGGCGTACCTCCGGTCCGGGACGACCCTGAGCCTCGGCGGGGTCGAGGTCCGGTTCCAGGCGTTCGGGGAGCGGGTCGAGGTGACCCCTTCGACCCGGGATTCCTTCGGGGCGGTGGTCGGCCGCAGCCGTCGCATGCGCGAGGTCTTCGCCATCCTCGAGCGCATCGCCCCCACGAACGCCACGGTCGTCCTGGAGGGCGAGACTGGCTCCGGCAAGGAGATCGTGGCCCGCGCCCTGCACCAGAAGAGCCCGCGCGCCTCGCAGCCGTTCGTGGTCTTCGATTGCTCCGCGGTCCCCAAGGACCTCATCGAAAGCGAGTTGTTCGGCCACGAGAAGGGGTCCTTCACGGGCGCGGTCCAGACGCGCCAAGGGCTCTTCGAGATCGCGACCGGGGGGACCCTGTTCCTGGACGAGATCGGCGAGTTGTCGCCCGAGTTGCAGCCCAAACTGCTGCGCGCGCTGGAGCAGCGCGAAGTCCGTCGGGTGGGGTCGAACCGCCCCATCAAGGTGGATGTGCGCCTGATCGCCGCGACCAACCGCAACCTGGAGGAGGAGGTCCGGGCCGGGCGCTTCCGGGACGACCTTTTCTACCGATTGTCCGTGGTCCGCATCTCGCTACCCCCGCTGCGCGAGCGGCACGAGGACATCCCGCTCCTCGCCCGGCACTTCCTGCGCCAGGCCCCGTTCAACCGGGACGCGGACGGCCAGCCTCGCGTCAAGGGCCTCTCCGAGGAGGCCCTGACCGCGCTCATGGAATACCACTGGCCTGGAAACGTGCGGGAACTGATGAACGTGGTGGAACGGGCCACGTCGTTCGCGGACGGGGACGTGATCGAGGTGGACGACCTCCCCACGCATGTGCTTGGGACGCGGGCGAGGCCCGGCGTGGACTTGCAGGACCACGACCGCTCGACCACGGAGACGATCCGGCCCCGCATGACGTTCAAGGACGCCAAGGAGGCGTGGATCGAGCGGTTCGAGCGCGAGTACCTCGCGGCGCTGCTGCGCCGCCACAAGGGGAGCCTGTCCGCGGCGGCCCGCGAGGCCGACCTCGACCGCAAGCACCTGCGCAAACTGGCGCGGCGGTACGGGTTGATTCCGGGGGGGGAGTCGGAGGGAAACTCGTGATGGAAGAAGCGGAAGGCCCAGGCGAGGTCGGGAGGACGGGGCGGCCGGACCGCGGCCACCACCGAAGCGGAGGATGACGTGGGAAGACTGAAGCGACCGAAGACGACGATTCCGACCCGGAAGCCTGCCCTGAGCAGGCGCGAGCAGGTCGAGGAGTTCCTGCACGACTGGGGGCGGCTCGTGATCCCGCTGGGCGTCCTCGCGGTCCTGGCCGGGCTCCGGTACCTGGGGGTTCTGGACGACACCGGGCTCGGGTTCACGATCAGCGTGCTGTTCCTGGTGGTCTCGACGGGAGCCGCCGCGTGGCTCGTGTGGCGTGAACCCTTTCCCCGATGGGTCCGCGGGGTCCTGGCGGCCGCGGGGGTCCTGGTCCTGGGCGGGGCCTTCGTCCCCCTGGTCCAGACGGCGTATCCGGGAGCCCCCGCCTTCCAGCAGGTGGTCAGCCAGGGCACGAAGGGCGTTCCGATCGGGTCCGAGGTCTCCGGATTCCATCATCTGGAGGTGTACGCGCATTCCCTGGCGGGCCGGCCGGACGTGCGCGGGGCCCAGGGCCGCTACCACCTGAAGGTCGCGGGCCAGGACGTGGAAGGGTCGTTCTCCGACATGATGCGGAGCGTACGTGCGGGACGGAGAGGGTCCCGCGCGGTGGAGCAGAAGCACCTGATGGAGATCCACACGGTGACCTTGCCGGAAGGCGAAAAGACCCTCGACGTGATCCGCGTGGATTCGTCGATCGGGCCGGACCTCCAGGTCTCGCTGTTCCCCGTGGCGGTCCCGCCGGCCTTCGCGACCGTGCTCCTGGTCCTGGCCGTCGGGATGGGGCTGTTCCTGGACGCCCGGTTCCCGGGGCAGACGGAGCGGTGGCGCCTGACGCCGTGGTTCGCGATGGTCGCGGCGTACGTGGCCATCTTCGAGTCCGCTTACGAGCGCGGGGCCGTGACCAACGCGGCGGTCTGGAGCACCGTGTTCGGGACGGCCGTGGGCTTCACGGTCGGGTGGCTCCTGACGGTCGTCGCTCGCAAGATTGCGACTCGATTGCGTTCCTGAAGCCCGGTCCCCGGAAACTGCGGCGAGCACTCGCGACCGATCTATCGCCGAAAGGTCTTGCCCAGGCCGAGTTCCTTCGTCGCGAACACCACGAGGTAGGAAGCCAGAAAGCGGGCCGGGGTCGCCCGGGACAAGACCCGGTCCTCGGCCTCGGCCAGGACCTTGAGGGCGCGCACCGTTGCGGCCCGGGTCGCCTCGCCGGGGAGGTCCAATCCGACCGCTGCCAGCAGGGGGGCCGCCAGGTGCACCCGTTCCACCCGATCGACCTTCAGAACGTCCGACAGGCCGGCGAGGAACCCTCCCGCATCCGGAATCGCCATCCAGCGTTCCAGCAGCGCCACCCGGGACGCCGCGGCGCGCGCCCGCGCCCTCCAGGCCCGCCCGAGCGGGACCCGGTCGAGCCAGGCACCTGGTCCGGGCAGGGGGGGCCTCACCCGGATGCGTCCGAAGAAGCGCCCGCCGGCCCGCAACTCCCGGGCCGCCTTCCTCACCACCACGAGGGGCTCGTTGTACCGGGACAGGGCCGACAGGAACACCGCCAGGTCGAAACCAGACGAAGTAAATTCCTTCTGCATATAATCAGAAGAGTAAAAGTTCATCCGGAGCGCGCACTTCTCGGCCTCCGCCTTCCCGCGCACGGCGGCCACCACCGCCTCGTCCGGGTCCACCACGGTGACGAACAGGCCCGCGGCGGCCATCGAGAGCGCGACCCCCCCGTGGTCCTCCAGCCCGACCACGAGGACCCGCCGCACCCCCTCCGACGCCCACTCCCGCAGGTCCCGGAGGACCCGGCCGTCCACGGCGTCCAGGAAGTCCGCCCGCGACAGGTAGCGGTCCAGGCCCACGCCCGCCACCCGCCGGACCCGGGCCTCCTCCTCGATGGATCGAACCGTGCGGACCATCTCGACCTTCCCCCGGTCAGGACACCCTCTCGGCCACCTCCCGGCGCAGGCGTTCCACGAACTCCGCGAGCGGAACGGCCCCGAGGTTCTCGTTCTTCCGGGTGCGCACGGACACGGCGCCGGCCTCCTCCTCCCGCGCCCCCACGATTGCCTGGTAGTTCACGCGCGCCAGTTGCGCCTCGCGCACCTTCTTCGACAGCGTCTGAGACCGCAGGTCCGCCTCGGCGCGGAGGCCCGCCTCCCGCAGGGCCGCGGTCACCGTCCCCGCGTAGGCGTCGAACCGCTCGGACACCGGCAGGACCCGGACCTGCTCCGGGTTCAGCCACAGCGGGAGTTTCCCCGCGTAATGTTCCAGCAGGATCCCGATGAACCGCTCGAGCGACCCCAGGATCGCCCGGTGGATCATGACCGGGACCTGCCGGGTGCCGTCGCGCGCCTCGTAAATCGCGCCGAAGCGCTCCGGCATCGAGAAGTCCACCTGGATGGTCCCGCACTGCCAGGACCGGCCCATGCAGTCGCGCACGTGGAAGTCAATCTTGGGTCCGTAGAACGCCCCCTCGCCCTCGTTGACCTTGTAGGGGACACCGCGGGCCTTCAACGCCTCGTGCAGGCCGCGCTCCGCGACCTCCCACACCTCGTCCGACCCGATGGACCCCTCGGCGGGCCGGGTCGAGAGTTCCACGGCCACGTCGTCGAAGCCGAACGTCCGATAGACCTCGAACACAAGGTCAATCACCTCCGACACGACCTCCTGAACCTGCGCCGGCTCGCAGAAGATGTGGGCATCGTCCTGGGTGAAGGCCCGCACGCGGAACAGGCCGTGCAAGACCCCGGACAACTCGTGGCGGTGGACGAGCCCCAGTTCCGCGACCTTCAGGGGGAACTCCCGGTACGAGTGCAGGCGGCTCCGATAGATAAGGAGCCCGCCCGGACAGTTCATCGGCTTCACCGCGTGGGGGACCTCGTCAATCGTGGTGAAGTACATGTTCTTGCGGTAGTGGTCGTAGTGGCCGGACATCCGCCACAGGACCTGGTTCAGGATCGCCGGCGTCTGGACCTCGACGTAGCCGTGGCGGCGGTGCACGTCGCGCCAGTACTCGACGACCGCGTTGCGCAGCACCATGCCCTTCGCATGCCAGAACGGGAACCCCTGGCCCTCCTCGTGGAAACTGAAGAGGTCCATCTCCTGTCCGATGCGGCGGTGGTCCCGCTCGCGGGCCTCCTCCAGGCGGCGCAGGTGGTCCTGAAGGCGCTCCCGGTCGGGGAAACTCACCCCGTAGATGCGTTGCAGTTGAGGATTGCGCGGGTCCCCGCGCCAGTAAGCCCCCGCGACCTTGGTCAGTTTGAAGGCCTTCAGGACCCCGGTGCGCGGCACGTGCGGCCCCCGGCACAGGTCCACGAACTCGCCCTGCTCGTAGGCCGAGACCCCCGACGCACCGAGCTCGTGGATCAACTCGACCTTGAACGGATTGTCCTGGAACCGCTTCAGGGCCTCGTCGCGCGACAGTTCCAGGCGTCGCACGGGCAGGTCGGCCTCGACGATCCGCGCCATCTCGGCCTCGATGCGGGCCAGGTCGTCCGGGCCAAAGGGCGGCGCGTCGAAGTCGTAGTAAAACCCCTCCTCCACCACGGGACCGATCGTGGGGCGGGCCTGCGGGAACAGGCGGACCACGGCCTGGGCCAGGAGGTGGGCGCTCGAATGCCGGAAGACCTCGAGCCCGGCCTCGTCCTCGAACGTCAGAAAGCGGACCTTCCCGTCTTGGGACACCGTCGCCGAAAGGTCCACGACCCGGTCCCCGACCTGGACGGCCAGGACCTGGTCCGCCCCCTCGACGCCCGCGGCGCCGAGCACGTCCCGGAACGTGGACCCGGCCGGGACGACGACGCGACCCGCTCCCTCCACCTCGACCGCAAACGACCCGTCCATGCGCCTTCTTCCCGCAGGATGATGCCCAGTTCACCGCGAACCATCGCGGCGTCCAGGGCGGGGACTGTACCAGAAACGGCGCATCGCGGGCAAGGACCCTGTCGCCTCGATCATGGTTCCCGCGGCTCGGCCGGGATCTCGTCGAGGACCCTGCGCAACCGGGACAGGCGGGACTGGGTGTCGCCGAACCACTCGTCGCGCGCGCCGTACATCCGGGCCAGGGCGAGGTTCCGCTCGTAGGCGTCCACGGCCTTGGCGAGCAGTGGGCGGGCCCTGCGCTTCAGTTCGTCCAGGTAGATCGCGACCTCATCGGGGGTCAGGTCGGGAGGGACCTCGGCCTGGAGGATGTGGTCGAAAAACTCCTCGTACAGGCGCCCGATGGCCACCCCCGCCTTGACGCCCCAGTAGGTGTTGCGCAGGCGGATCGTCCTCAGGTACTCCGACTGGGCCTTCAGGAACAAGGTCGCCTTGTCCACGAGGTCCTTCTCCATGCGCTCGACCGGGAGTACGAACCGGATGCGCGCGAACAGGTCGTGCCACGCCTCGGCCCCCTGGAAGGACGCCATGGCCACGAAATAGTTCCCGTCCATCTCGGGGAGCGTCAGGTTGCGGTCGTGGACGGCCAGCACGCGCCCGACCTCCGCGCGGCTCTCCTCGGTCCGGCCGAGCATCCTGAAGGCCAGCGCGAGCCGCGCCCGGGCCTCGATCTCCTGCCACGTGGTCAGGGGGGTCATCCCGAGGCGCACTCGAAGGGCCCGCACCGCGGCCTCCCACTCCCCCGCCTCCGTCCAGGCCTGGCCGAGCCGCTGCCAGGCGTCCGCCACGTCCGCGTCGCCGGCGTCCGGACGTTCGGCCGCAGGGGCGGTCCGGACATAGGCATCGAAATCGGCCGCGGCCTCCGCCGGCCTCCCGGTCTGCAACCGGACCAGGCCCCGATTGAACCGCGCCGGACGCGCGAACCGCGACTCCCCGAAGCGCTCGACCACCAGCGTGAAGGCGTGGTCCGCCTCGTCGAGGTTGCGCGCCTCGAACTCGCGGACCCCTTGCAGAAACAGGACTTCCGGGTCCAGGACGTCCACCCGGACCCCTGCCGGTGTCCGGCGGGCGTGGAGTTCGATCGGGTCCATCCGGACGACGTCCGCGCGCGGCCCGCACGCCGCCAGCGCCCCCATCCCTACGGCCCATGAAAGGCCCCACACGGCCCGCCGACGCATCTCACCTCCGTGTCCCGGACGGCCGTTTTCGGTTTCATCGTACCAGGTCGCCGCAGCCGGCGACAACCCGCCACGACCTGATCAACGTGCCCGCCCCGCTCCGGGATTCCCGTTTTCCGCGAGATCGAGAGTTGCGATCTGGCGAGCGGTGTCGTGACCTCCTACAATCAGGTCGGGCTTGAAAGGAGGCGAGCATGTCGTTTCGAACGGCCATGGCCCTGATCGTGCTGGCAGGTGTTCCCGGGATCGCCCATTCCGAGCCGTTCGCGGGCGGCGACCTGTTCATCGGCCGCAGTGTGAAGCCCGCGGCCAGGGCCCGGACCTTCACGGCCGGCCTGCGGGCGAGCGGGGCGCCCCTCGACCTGGCGATCGGCAGCACGCGGGAACGCCTGATTGACGAGGGGGTGAGCGAGGCATGCGGGTCCAATCAGACCTGCCGGACCGAGACGCGGCAGGCCGTGGACCAGCTCTCGAACCTCGGCGACGCCGAGTGGGCGCGGATCGAGCAGGCCGCCGGCGACCAGACCGCCCTGAGCCGGGAACTCCAGTCCCTGGTCGCCGCGGGCGAGATCTCCGCGACGGACAAGCAGCAGATCGAGAACTTCGTGTCAAAGAACGCGACCACGGCAGAGGAACGGCAACAGACGGTCGCCCTGGCGCGCCACGTCGCCGAGACCCGGGCCAACATCCTGCTGACCCCCTATGCCGAGGTCAACCTCGACCTCCTGAAGGTCACGGCCGAGATGCCCCTCGTGTTGACCCTCTACGACAACCGGACGGACCTGGGGCTCGGGAACTTCAACACCGACGTGCGGTTCGGCCACCACTTCGATGTGGGCCTGGCCGCGCTGGGCCTGTCGTACGGGCTCCACCTGTACTTCCCGACCGGCGGGGATGCGGCCGGCCCCGCCGCGTACGCCTTCCTGTTCCACGCGCCGCGGTATCTGAAAAGATATCTGTCGTTCGCGCCCTACCTCGTGGGCGGCGTGGACCTGCCCTTCCTGACCGTGCAGGCGTATGGCGAACTGGTCAGCATGCACCGGGTCCGGGCGGGCGCGGGCGCCTCGAACCTCCAGTTCTTTCAGTACGGGGTCGGATTGACCCTCCTCCCCAATTTCTTTGTCTCGGTGGTCGGCGAACTGAACGGGATGGTCCCCCTGAACCACGCCGGGGACTTCAACGCCCTGTTCGGGCTCGGCGGGCTGCAGTTCCGGTTCTTCATCGTGAAGGCGGGGGTGGCGGTCCAGGCGCCGATCCGGAGCAAGACATCCGGTGAAACTCTTCCCGCGATCCAGGGCATTCCGGTCAACCGCCTGGCGAAACTGTCGGTCCTGGCCTACGCGGGATTCGAGTTCTGAGCGCAATCCGGCAACCTGAATTCGCCATCAATTTCCGCAATTCCCCGACCAAACATGAAATCTGCTTCGTTTCATTTCACCACCCTGGGGCCGCGACTTCCCCCC
>DYKK01000001.1:33569-42080 GCA_020722625.1 Anaeromyxobacter dehalogenans | reverse complement strand
CCATCAAGCTCCGTCACAGAATCGCCGGACCCCCGGGATGGTTCACCCCGACCCCCGGTGCTGGGGTTTCATGCTACCCTGACGCCCCGGTGAACGGTCCGGAGGGTTCATGGTCCGGTCATCGCTCGCAGTCCTCGTGAGCGCGTGCCTGGTCGGGTCGGCCCTCGCGCAGGAAGTCCCCGCAGGAACCGCCCCAGCCCCGGCCGCGCCCGAGGAGGCGGCCTGGAGGCCCCTGCCGACGACTCCGCAGCTCTGGTTCGAGGCCGGGCTCCTGACCGTGGACGGCGAGGGGCTCGAAGGATACCAGGTCGTGGTCGCACGCGCGGGCCGCGTCGTGGCTGCATCCGCCTGCGCACCCGGGGAGGGCTGCGCCGTGACCCTCCCCCCCGGCGCGGCCGAGGACCTGGCCCGCGACCCGCGAGGATGGACCCTGGCTCTCGTATCGCGCCGGGTCGAGGTCCAGCCGGGCGAACCCCTCCCCCTGCCGCCGCGGGAGGGGGCCCCCGCCGTGCCCCCCTCCCCGCAGGTCGAGGTCGTGTTCTCGGAGCCCCTCTTCGCGGAGCAGCGCCTCGACACGGCCAAGGTCTCCTGGCTCCTCGAACCCAAGTTCCCGGAGGCCCTCGACCGCGTGGTCTGCGAACGGGTCTTGTGCCGCCGCACCGACCGGGGGGTGTTCCTGCTCCAACCCGACCCGGGTGCGGCGAGCGTGCGCATCCGATACACCCTCAAACCCGGCTTTTCTCGCCACGTCGCGGGGCGTGATGTCTCGTCCGAGTCGCTCGCGCTCCGCCTCGAGCGATGCGCCATCGAGTCTCCCGGCTGGCCGCTCCTCGCCGGGGTCCGCCACCACCGCTTCTACCTGGTGGTCCCTGCCGAGTGCGCCCGCCCCGAGCGTCTCGAGGTCCGCACCACCCCGCCCACGGGCGCCTGGTTCCGCGGCGAGGTCGAGGGCGACCGTCCGGGGAGCCGGGTCCTCGAGTTCAGCCTCGACGAGGTCCCGCGCAACGTTCCGGCCATCACGGTGACCCTGCTCGAGGCAGAGGGCGGCGGGCGAAGGCTCGGGTCCGTGCGGGTGCCCGTGGCCTCGGACTTTGCCCCCCAACAGGTCCGCATCCTGGTCCCCGGTCTGGGCCCCGTGGGCTTCATCCCGAGTAACCGCGACGCCATCGTCCGGTTCGGGGCCGCGAGCGCCGCCTGGCTCGAGCGTCTGGCCGTGGCGGACCGCCCTGGTTTCTACCGGGTGCGCCGCGAGGGCGACGCCTACGTCCTCCGGGGTGAACCCGGCGTCGCGGGGCATGTCCCCCTGCGCATCGCCTACGAGCCCGAGCCTCGCCGGGACTCGCCGCGAGGCCACAACGCCGTGGCCTTCTTCGATACGGACGGCGTGTACCCGGTCCGCACCGTGAACGTCCCTCTGCCGCTCCTCGCGGACGAAGGCGGCCGCTTCTTCGAGGCCCGCTGCGGTCCGCCGGGGTCCGACACGGTCCTCACCCCGGGCGTCCTCGTCCGCCTCGCCTTCGAGCGGCGCGACACCTGCCGCCTCGTGTTCTTGCTCGACCGCGTCCCGCCGGAGGCCGGGGTCCAGCGCCTTCGCGTGAGCGCCGGCGACCTTGAGCGCGTCCTCTCGATCGAGCACGCGGACCGGGTTCTGACCGTCTCCATCGGGGCCGGGGACCGGAAGGAATACGACCTCGTGACCATTTCCGTCGCCCACGACATGACCGGAGACCACTACACGCTCGGCATGGACCAGCGCCTCGGCGAGGAGGCCCGCTTCCGCGTCCTTTTGTCCGACCACTACGTGCGGGTCAGCGCCACGACCGCCCTGCCGACCGGACTGTTCCGCTTCGGCCGAGTCGGCTCCGGCGAGACGGTCCCCATCAGCGCGGGCGCCCTCCTGCGACTGGGCTACGTTCAGCGCGAGGGCCGCGACTTCCCCGTGGCCCTCGAGGCCGGCCTGTTCGGGACCAACCTCTCGGAACGGGCGGACTTCTCGATGGTCGTGGGCCTGGGGCTGGGACTGCCGGTCCTGAACCCGGACACGGCGCTCCAGGCCTCGTTCAACATCCACGCCTGGTTCGAGTTCTCGCCCACGCGGGCGCGGGCCGGCCAGGGCGGCCCGGCCTTCCTCTTCGGACCCTCGTTCACGATCGGGCGCATCAGCACGACGTTCTGACCGGGAGGGCCGCCGGACGCTTGCGGACTCCGGCTCCCGGATGAGCGTGCGCGACCGGCAGACGACCCGGCCGGGGAATCAGCCCAAGACCTTCCCGGCGGCCGAAAGGAGCGGGGAGAACCAGACGCCGAAGAGGAGGGTCGGGACGCCGAGGGCCATAAGGACCGCGACGGCCAGGGGGCCGGCGGCCACGGGCCGCGTGTCCGCGGAGGGCTCCAGGTACATGACCTTGAGGATGCGGGCATAGTAAAACAGGCTCAGGAAGGAGTTCAGGACCCCGATGAACGCGAGGACATAGTAGAAGGCCCCGCCCTGCTTCAGGACCACCCAGAACAGGTAGAACTTCCCCACGAACCCCGCCGTGGGCGGCAGCCCGGCCAGCGAGATCAGAAACACCGCCATCACCCCGGCCACCAGCGGGGAGCGCTGCCCCAGGGCCCGGAAGGCCCCGAGGTCGTCCGACCCGAGGCGCGTCACCACGTGGCTCGTCACGAAAAAGGCGCCGAGGTTCATGAACAGATAGACGACCAGGTAGAAATACACCGCCCGAAACCCCGACGGGTCCGGGGTCGCGCTCATCAGGGCCGGCAGGGTCGCCACGCCCATCAAGAGATACCCCGCGTGCGCGATGCTCGAATACGCGAGCAGCCGCTTGACGCTGCGCTGGTTCAGGGCCGCGAGGTTGCCCAGGGTCATTGACGCGATGGACACGACCCCGATCAGGACCATCAGCCCGTCCGAAAGCAGGCGCGACGACACCCCGGCCAGCAGGAGCGACAAGAAGCGCATCATCAAGGCGAACCCCGCCGCCTTGGGCGCGACCGAGAAGAAGGCCGTGATCGGCGTGGGCGCGCCTTGATACACGTCCGGGCACCACATGTGGAACGGCACCGCCGCCACCTTGTACCCGAGCCCCGCCAGGACCATCACCACCGCCAGCAGACCGAGCGGCGCGAACCCCGCGCCCTGGCGCGTCCCCTCGCCCGCACCCCCGAGCAGGACCTCCCGAACCGCCTGGATGCTCGTGTCCCCGGCCATCCCGTACAGGAACGACATCCCGAACAGGGCCACCCCGGACGCCCCGGCCCCGTAGATCACGTACTTGAGCGCCGCCTCGGACGAGCGCTGGTCCTCGCGCTTCAACCCCGCCAGCACGTACGACAGGAGCCCCACGAACTCCATGGCCAGGACCATCATCAGGAGGTCCGACGCCGCGGCCATGAACGACATCCCCATCACGCTCGCGCACACCAGGGCCGTCATGTCCGCGAAGTCCCGGGTGTCAATCTCGGACGAGGCGTAGGCGAACCACAGGGTCAGCAGGCCCGTGCCGAAGAAGACCAGGCGGAACAGGGACACCATCGCGTCCACGACCACGTTGCCGTGGAACGCCGCGACGGACCCGTGTGCCCCGGCGGCCTGCCAGGCCGCCACGGCCATCGCCGCGAGCAGTCCCAGGCTCCCCGAGGCCGCGACGACCCCTCGCGAGCGCGCCGCCCGCGACACCCCGAGCGCCATCACCCCCGCCACCGTGGCGCCGAGGATCGCCTCGGGGATCACGAGCGCGAGACTCGCCTGGTTGCCGAGCATCCTGCCTCCGTCGTCCAGGTCCCTACCCCGCCGCGAGCACGAAGTCCCGAAGCGCCCCGAGCGACGCGCTCATCAGGTCCAGGACCGGCATTGGATAGAACCCGAGGACCACCACCACGATCGCCAGCGGCACGAGCGACAGCCACTCCCGCCAGTTCAGGTCGGAAAACTCGCCGTACTCCTCCTTGCGCAGCGGCCCCAGGAACACCCGGTGGACCATCCACAGCACGTACGACGCGGCCAGGATCACCCCGCTCGCCGAGATGATCGTCGCGACCCGGTGCGTCTGGAACGCCCCCAGGAACACCAGGGCCTCGCTGATGAAGCCCGACAACCCCGGCAGGCCCAGCGCCGCCATGAACGCCAGCCCCGCGAACCCCGTATAGACCGGCATCGCCTTCGCCAGCCCCCCGAACCCGGCCAGGTCGCGATGGTGCGCCCGGTCGTAGATGACGCCCACCAGGATGAACATCATGCTCGTGATGGTCCCGTGGTTGAACATCTGCAACACCGCCCCGTTCATCCCCTCCTGCGTGAAGGACGACATCCCCAGCAGGACGAAGCCCATGTGGCTGATGGACGAGTACGCGACCAGGCTCTTGAAGTCCTTCTGGGACATCGCGCAGAAGGCCCCATAGACGATGTTGATCGTCCCGAACACCGCCATCGCGGTCGAGGCCCACAGCGTCTCCGCCGGGAAGACCGGGTAGTTGACGCGCAGGATCCCGTAGGTCCCCATCTTCAGCAGGACCCCGGCCAGGATGACCGAGATCGCGGTCGGGGCCTCCACGTGCGCGTCCGGCAACCACGTGTGGAACGGGAACATCGGGATCTTGATCGCGAACCCGATGAAGAACAGGACCCACAGCAGTTTCCCCGTGATGAAGGACACCCACTCGAACTGCGTGTGGTAGGACAGGTACATCATGTTGAACGTGTGGGGCGCGGCCGAGCCGTCCGCGAGCAGGTACGACCCGTGGGCCGGGTGCGCGTAGATGTACATGTACACGATGGCGAGCAGCATCAGGACGCTGCCGAGCAGGGTGTACAGGAAGAACTTGATCGCCGCGTACTCCTTGCGCGGGCCGCCCCAGACCCCGATCAGGAAGTACATGGGCAGGAGCATGACCTCCCAGAACACGTAGAACAGGAAGAAGTCCAGGGCCACGAAGACCCCCATCATCCCGGTCTCGAGCAGCAGGATCAGGCCGTAGTAGGCGCGCTCCTTGACCTGGATCCCCGCGATGGAGTGGTGGTGCGGCTCCACGGGCCGCGCCACGCGCACGGACGCGATCACCGCCACCAGGGACACCAGGGCCGTCAGCAGGACCATGCTCACCGAGACCCCGTCCACCCCGACGAAGTACTCGATGTTGAAGGCCCGGATCCACACGGCGCGCTCGACGAACTGGAGCCCGTATGCGGCCGCGTCCAGGGTCGGCGCCGCCCCCCTCAGGGCCCGGCCGTCCGCGGCGAGATGCGTGTCGAAGCCGAGCCACACCTGGAAGGCGAGCAGGAACGGCACGGCCGCCCCGAGGACGGCGATCCACTTGAACGCCGACTGGAGCCGCCCCGGCAGCACCAGGATCGCCGCGGCCGCCAGGAGCGGGAAGAAGGTCATCCACGACAGGACATGGTCCACCATCGGCTACTCCGTCTCATCCTCGCCCGAGGGCATAGACCAGGACCGCCAGGCCCGACAGCCCGACGATGATCCCCGTGACGTAGGCCTGGAGGCGGCCCGTCTGAAGGCGCCGCACCCGCTGGCCCGCCTCGATGGTCGCCGTGGCCAGGGCGTTCACGGTCCCGTCCACGAACACGCGGTCAATCCCGCCGTTGATCCAGGCCGTGACCTTGGTCGCGTGCCCGCACAGGTTGACGACCCCGTCAATCACGAACTTGTCGAAGGCCCCGGCCGCCCGCGTCAAGGCGAGGAACGGTCGCACGACCCCCGCCCAATATCCTTCGTCAACAAAATATTTGTGGAAGATGACCCGGTGAATGCCCGCGCCATAAAGGCGGGCCTCGTCCTCGGGCGACCGGTAGGTCCGGTAGATGCGCACCGCGGCCAGGATGCCGGCCACGGCCAGGCCCACGGCCACCGCCATCAACACGACCTCGCCCGCGTGCGAATGCAGCCCCGCCCCGTGTCCTCCGCCTTCCTCCGACAGCCAGACCAGCCGCTCGCCGCTCCAGGCGAACACCGGCTCCAGGAAGTGCTCGAACCGGTTGGACCCGCCGAGCGCCTGCGGGACGCCCACGACCCCGCCGACCAGGGCCAGCCCCCCGAGGACCCACAGGGGGATGGTCATCCGCTTGTATTCCTTCGCGTGATGCAGGGTGTGCTCGTCCGCCCGCGGGGTCCCGAAGAAGGTCAGGGCCGCGAGGCGCGTCATGTAGAAGGCCGTGAACATCGCGGCCACGACCCCGAACAACCAGATGACCTCGCCCGAGACCAGGGTCTGGCCGTTGTCGAAGGCCCGCCAGAGGATCTCGTCCTTGCTGAAGAAGCCGGACGTGCCCGGGATGCCCGCGATCGCGACGGTCGCGGCCAGGAAGGTCCAGTAGGTCGCGGGCAGGACGCGGCGCAACCCGCCCATGTCCTTCAGGTCCTGGCGGTGGTGAAGCGCGTAGATGATGGACCCGGACCCGAGGAACAGGCACGCCTTGAAGAAGGCGTGGGTCATCAGGTGGAAGATGCCCGCCGAGAAGGCCCCCACCCCGACCCCGACGAACATGTACCCCAACTGGCTGACCGTCGAGTAGGCGAGGACCTTCTTGATGTCGGTCTGGAAGAAGCCGATGGTCGCGGCGAAGAGGGCGGTCAGGGCCCCGACCACCGCAACCACGGTCATGGCCGTCTGCGAGTGCACGTACAGGAAGTTCAGGCGGGCGACCATGTACACCCCCGCGGTGACCATGGTCGCGGCGTGGATCAGGGCGGACACGGGCGTGGGGCCGGCCATCGCGTCCGGGAGCCACACGTACAGGGGGATCTGCGCGGACTTGCCGCACGCCCCGAAGAAGAACAGAACACACGACAGGGTCACGACCGGCACGCCCCAGGCGGTCTTCGCGAGGAAGGCCTCGCGGAAGGCGTCGTCGTGCAGGCGGGCCTCGATCTCGCGGAAGACCAGCGTGGGCGCCTGGGAGCCCGCGTCGGCCACGAACCGTCCGTCCTGCCACGTCCCGACCAGGGCCCACAGCAGGAGGGCCATGCCCGCGATGAAGGCGAAGTCCCCGATGCGATTGACCACGAACGCCTTCATCCCGGCCGCGGCCTTGTCCGGTTCCTCGTAGTAGTACGAAATCAGAAGGTATGAACAAAGCCCGACTCCCTCCCACCCCACGAACATCATCAGGAAGGAGTCGCCCATGACCAGGACGAGCATCGCGAACATGAAGAGGTTCATGAAGGCGAAGAAGCGCCAGTAGGGCTTCTCGTCCTGCATGTACCCGGTCGAGAAGACATGGATCAGGGACCCCACGAAGGTGACCACGAAGAGCATGACGGCGGTCAGGCGGTCCACCGCGAAGGCGAAGGGGAGGGAAAGGGACAATCCTTTCCACTGAAAGCCGATCCAGGGCCACAGGGTCTGGGTCAGGACCACCGCGTCGTCGTGGGACACGACCTCCCAGATCGCCCGCGCCGCCACGGCCAGGGATGCGAAGACCGTGGCGAGGGCGATCCCGTGCACGGCCCCGCGGCCGAGCCGCTTCTGGAGCGTGGCCCCGACGGTCGCGTTCAGCGCGAACCCGACCAGGGGGAACAGCGGGATCAGGAACAGGTAGCCCGCGGGGACCTCGCGCGCCGCGTGGATCGCACCCTCCATCCGCGCCTACTCCTTCATCCTCGACACCTCGTCCACGTCCACGGTCCGGTAGTGATGGAAGATCGCGAGCACGATGGCCAGGGCGACCACCGTCTCGGCCGCGGCGAGCGCGATGACCATGACCGCGAATGCGTGCCCCTCGATCCCCCCGATGCCGTATCGCGAGAACGCGACCAGGTTGATGTTCGCGGCGTTCAGGATCAACTCCACGCCGAGCAGCACGCCGATGGCGTTGCGCCGGGTGGCGAGGTTGATCAGGCCCAGCACGAACAGGGCCGCGGCGAGCACCAGGAAGTGGGTCAGCGTGACGTGCATCAGCCCCTCTCCTCGGGCTTGACCTCGCGGCGGGCCATGAGCAGGGCCCCGAGCAGCACGGCCAGCAGGACCACCGAGATGACCTCGAACGGCAACAGGTAGCGCGACAGGAAGGCGTCCCCGATCCCGGCCGTGGTCGGGCCCGTGGCCTCAACGGGGGCCTGCGGGATGGCCGACGACAGCAGGGCGTACAGGATCACCGCGAACAGGACGAGCCCCGCCGGCACCGCCACGACCCAGTTCACCGTGCGGTTCGTGACGCGCACCTCCTCGATGCGCCGGGTCAGGAACACGCCGAACAGGAACAGGATCACGACGCCGCCCACATAGACGACGACCTGCGTGACCGCGACGAAGTCCGCGTCCAGAAGCCCGTACAGGCAGCCCACGCTGACCAGGGTCCCCATCAGGCCCAGGGCCGCGTGGACCAGGCTCGGATGGAACGTGACCATGGCCGCGAACCCGACGGTCAGCACCGCGAACACCCAGAAGAAGGCGTCTTTCAGGGTCAGTGCGTCCATTCCGCCCTCTCAAGATCGGGTTGCCCCGCCCACTTCTTTCTGCCCCACCCACCCACCCCCGACCACCGACCCGGAG
>DYKK01000001.1:14396-33559 GCA_020722625.1 Anaeromyxobacter dehalogenans | reverse complement strand
CCCAGGCCAGCCCGCCACCCCCGCCTGACCGACCGCATCTTTCTGGCCCGCCCACCCATCCCGCCCTCCCCTACCGGTCCGTCTCGGGCGCGATCACGTCCAGGCTCGCGAAGGACGCGACCAGGTCCGCGACCATCATCCCCGGCGCGAGCGCCCCCAGGATGGACAGGGCGTTGAACGACCCCGTCCGGATGCGCAGGCGCCAGGGCTTCTCGGTCCCGTCCGCCATCGCGTACATCAGGAGGTCCCCGCGCGCGCTCTCGACGCGGACGTGCGCCTCGGCCCCCTTCTCCGGCTTGATCTTCTTGGGCACTTTCCCGAGGATGGGGCCCAGCGGCAACCTCTGCAGGACCTGCCGGATGATCCGCGCGGACTGCTGCATCTCCAATATTCTGACATAGAATCTGTCAAAGGTGTCGCCGACCCGCCCCACCCATCCCTTCCCGACCGGGACCTCGAACTCCAGGTCCGGATAGGCGCCGTACGGCAGGTCCCGGCGCAGATCGAAGTCCACGCCGCTCGCCCGCAGGTTGGGGCCGACCAGCCCGTACCCGACCGCCGTCTCCGGTGGGATGACCCCGACCCCCGCGCACCGCCTGACGAAGATCTCGTTCCACGTGATCAGGCGGTTGAACTCGTCCACGAAGACCTCGAAGCCGTCCAGGAAGTCGAGGATCTTGGGACGCAGGCCCTCGGGCAGGTCGAACGACACCCCTCCGATGCGCATGTAGTTGTAGGTCAGCCGCGCTCCGCACCACTCCTCGAAGAGGTCGTTGATCTTCTCGCGCTCGCGGATGCCGTGCAGGAAGGGGGTGTACGCCCCGAGGTCCATCGTGATGGACCCGAGGCAGATCAGGTGGCTCGCGATCCGGTTCAGTTCGTCCGCGAGCACGCGCAGGGACTCGGCCCGGGGCGGGACCTCGATGCCCAGCAGGCGCTCGACCACCCGCGCGTAGGCGTGGTTCACGAACATGGCCCCGAGGTAGTCCACCCGGTCCGTGTAGGGCATGAACCCGGCCCAGCCCACCTTCTCGGCCACCTTCTCGATCCCCCGGTGCAGGTAGCCGATGTCCGGCACGGCCTCGCGGATGACCTCGCCGTCCATGCGCAGGATCAGGCGGATGACCCCGTGCGTGGACGGGTGGTGCGGCCCCATGTTCAGGACCATCTCCCCGTCTTCCTCGGTCGGTTGCAGGAGCGTCTTGGGGAGGGTCTCGTCCATGTCCGTCATTCGCCCTTCGCCGGCCCCGAGGCCCCGCGCAGCAGGCCCATCAGGGTCGAGCGCCTCGTGCTGTAGCCGAGCGCCGTTTCACCCTCGACCCAGTCCTTGCGCAGCGGATGCCCCTGCCATTCCTCGGGCAAGAGAATACGCCGCAGGTCCGGGTGCCCCTCGAACCGGATGCCCAGGAGGTCGAACGCCTCGCGCTCGTGCCAGGTCGCGGTCGGGTACAGCGTCGAGACGCTGGGCACCTGCGGCTGGTCGCGCGGCACGTCGGCGCGCACGACGAGCGTGTGCCGGTGCGCGTACGAGAACAGGTGGTACACGACCCGCAAGACCGGCGGGTCCGCGACCCCGAGCAGGTCCACCCCGGTCACGGCCATCAGGAAATCGAAGCGCAGGTCCGCGTCGTCGCGCAAGAACGCCAGGACTTCCGGCACCGCCCGAGGGGCCACCTGCACGGTCGGGTCGCGCGCCTGGGCGTCGTCGGCCACGACCGCGTCGGGGAACGCCTCCCGCACCCTGGCCAGGATCCCCGCGGCCTCCATCACCACCTCCGCAGGTCCTTCACCCAGCGCAGGTCCCCGCGCCGCCACACATAGACGAGCGCGCCGAGCAGGACCAGCACGAACAGTGCGATTTCCGCCAGGGCCACGACCCCTCGCCCCGCCCCGGTCCAGTCGCGCAGGACCGCCGCCACCGGGAAGATCAGGGCCACCTCGACATCGAAGACCACGAAGACCAGCGCGATCAGGTAGAAACGCGGGTTGAAGTTGAACCACGCCCCGCGGACCGGCTCCTCGCCGCACTCGTACGAGGCGTCCTTCAACGGGGTGTGCTCGACCCGGGGCCGGAAGAACCGGCCCACGAACAGGGCCACAAAGACGAAGCCCACGATGACCGCGACGAAGGTCATCACGGGCAGGAGCCCGGTTTCCATGCCCTCCTCCCGTGCCGCCCCGTGCAGGCGCACGCCCCGTCCCCCGGCCATCCCCGCCGGAGTCGCGCGAACGTTAGGCCACGCCCTCAACGGCTGTCAAGGAGAAAAGCCAGCCCAGATCCGCCGTCGTTTTCCGCAATTCTTCGAATATTCGTGAAATCTGATTCGTTTCATTTCACCACCCTGGGGCCGCGAATTCCAATTCGCGGCCCGTCGCCTGCCGACCAGCCCCCGACACATGGACAGCGCGGCCTGGAAGCCGCGCAGCCGGCGCGATTGAAAATCGCGCCTCCAGACGGGGCGAGTCGCGGCCGGCACGAGACCGTGACAGATCAAGGTGTTTCGTCGTCCTTCCGAGATCGAGACGGGGGATTCTGGCCGTTGAACCTGGGTGGCGTTGTCTGAAGCGCCTCGGTATCATCCCAGGTCAGAAGGAGGCAGCCATGAAGCGAACCCGGTGGGGGATCTGGGGCATCCCGCTCCTCGTGGCGGCGTGCCCGGGCCACGGCGGGGTGGGCGTGGACTCGGGGGCCGACGCCGGCGCGGCCCCGGACGAGGCGGTCGTCGAGACGGCCGCGCCTCCCGACGAGGCCGGACTCACGGACCCCGGGGGAGCGGATGACGCGGTGGGTCCCGATGCGCGGGACGCGGTCGTCCCGACCGACGACTCCGCGCCGGCCGACCCGGGGGCCGGCGACCCCGCCGACCGTGCCCAGGAGGAACCCGGCACGGACGACGCGGAGACGCCGGCGGCCGATCTCCCGCCGGACGGGATCGGCCCCCTGTGCTTTGCCGACAAGACGAAACCCGGCCTCAAGGGCCCGAACTACGACCAGTTCCATCCGGTCGTCGCCTCGCATTGTTATGGAACGAATCATCAGGATATTCACGATGCGGCCCTCGCCGGGATGAAGGAGTGGGAGAAGCCGGAGGTCCTGGCCGACATCGTCATCTGGATCCTCGAACAGTACATGCGGATCGCGGTCGAGCACGAGGCGGACATGATCTTCCTGCTGGAGCATTTCTGCGGCCACGGATACGTGGCGACCGGACCGAAGGCAGACCCGGAGAATCGCTGCTACGAAGGACCCGACGCACCCCTGTATTTCGACGTGACCTGCGTCCATCCGAGCGCCGCGGGGCACTCGGCGATCGACCGGATGTTCCGGGCGGAGGTCGAGGAATGAAGGTTGGACGCAAGAAAGCGCCCGACGCGGGGAGGGGCTCGCGTCCCCAGGGGGCGGTGGCGCGAGTGAGACGCGCCCTTGAAATGGAGCGGATTTCTCGAGAGGAGAGAGCGATGACTCGTTTCTGGTGCGTGCTCCTGGGGCTGATGAGCTCGGTGGCCTGCTCCGGAGGCGGGGTCTCGGGGACGGGGTCCCCGCCCGACGACGTCGGGGTGGACGCCGCGGACCCGGCGCCCGACGCCCTCGGAGATGCCGGAGACCCGACGCCGGATGCCCCCGGAGAGGCGATGGAGCACCCAGACGCCGGGGCCGAGGCCGGCCCAGGCTTCGACGCGCAGCGTTGTTCGACGGAGCGGTGCAACGGGCTGGACGACGACTGCGACGGCGTGACGGACCCGCCTGGGGCCTATGGATGCCAGCCCTTCTACCCCGACCTGGACGGCGACGGATGGGGGGCCCTGGAGCCCTCGCGCTGCCTGTGCGCGCCCGACGCGCCCCACACGGCCGTGGTCACCGGGGACTGCGAGGACGGGGACCCGGCGGTGCATCCGGCGGCCCTGGAGTCGTGCAACGGCCGCGACGACAACTGCAACGGCCAGAAAGACGAGTGGACCTACGACACCTGCTACCGGGACCACGACGGGGACGGCTGGGGGAGCCTCGAGGCGCTGTCGTCGTGCGACTGCCCCGAGGGCTTCGTGCCGGTCGCGGGCGATTGCAACGACGGCAATCCCGGCATGTTCCCGGGCGCGCCGGAGGTCTGCAACGGCCTGGACGACGACTGCGACGGCGTGGCGGACAATGGCCTTCCCCCGATCACCGTGTTCCTGGACAACGACGGGGACGGGTTCGCCGCGCCGAATGCCCCGACGATGAATGCGTGCTCCGTCCCCTTCGGGTTCACGCTCCCCCGCGACGCGAACGGCGACGGTACGCCCGACTGGGACTGTGACGACTCGGACATCGCGGCGTACCCCGGCGCGACGGAGTCGTGCAACGGCAAGGACGAGGACTGCGACGGGGTCCCGGACCGCCTGTGCCTCACGCCCTGCGCGGGGGAGTGGCCGTTCCGGCTCCGGTTCGCGCAGGGGAACTTCGAGGCGCGGCCCGCGGACCTCGATGGAGACGGATATTTTGAAGTCATCATTCAGGACCACCTCGGGTTCGCGATCCTGGACGACCGGGGCCGCGTCCTGCACGAGGAATCGGGCCCGGAACCCAACTACTCGCGGGCCGCGGCGGTCCTGGCGGACCTCGACGACCACGACGAGTTCGGCCCGGGGACCCAGACCCTGGAGGTCCTGACCGGGAACGGCGGGCGCCCCCGGTTCTACCACCTGAACGACGACCGGACGGTCACGGTCTTCGAGGGCGCCACGCCCGTGTTCGACGCCTCCCGGTTCATGGCCGCCGACCTCGATCGAGACGGGGTCGTGGAGTTCTTCACCGGGACGTGGTGCGCGGCCGGGGCCGCGGTGCAGGTGTTCCGGTTCGACCGGGCCACCGGAGAGGTCGCGCTCGTCCGGTCGATCCCGGACCCGGACGGGACGTGCGAGTACGGGGACGGCCGGGCCCTCACCGACCTGGACGGGGACGGGACCCTGGAGCTGTTCCTGGGAAACGGATTCGACAAGTCCACGGACCCGGTCCTGTGGGGAGGACGCGTCCACGTCCTCCGGTTCACGGACCCGGCCGGGCTTCAGACCGCGCCGTTCTGCGACCCGACCGGGTGTTTCCCGACGACGATCCCCGGCCTGGACCCGGGAGGGGTCAGCGACCTGGTCCGCGTCGTGGACCGGGTGTGGGTCGCGGTTCGCCACTTCGAGTCCGCGCTCCCCGGCGCGGAAAACCCCTCCCACTGGTTCCTGCACGAGTTCGCCCTAGACGGCACCCCGTTGAACCAGACGGAGTACCAGGTCCCGCCGGGGATCGCGTATCCCACCGACGTGGACGACGACGGGGTCGAGGAGGTCCACCTCGCCGCCGCGACGGTGGGGCTGTGGGACCTGGACGGCGACGGGGTCCCGGAGGAGGTCGGCTCCGACGGCGCGGACCTGACCGTGGCCTCCTGGGAGGCGGGCACGCATGCATTCGTCGAGTGGCCCGCATCGCGCGTGACCGTCTCGACCACGCCGGTCGCGGTGCGGGCCGTCTGGGACCTGGACGCGGACGGGCGGGCGGACGTCCTGTCCGCGGACGCGGACGGGCGCGTGTTCTGCCACTCGCTCGGGGCCAAGACCTGGAACCCCCGTACGAGCCTCCCACCCCATCTCCCCTGGTACCTGCGCACGTACCAGTGGGACAACCTCGAACCCAACGACGGCGAGGACCTGGACGGGGACGGGCTGCCGGACCGCGTCGCCTATGTGCCGTCCGCGCTGACCCGAAAAGGTGCGTTTTATTCGTATCTTTCGTCCCAGAATGACCAGGACGCCTTCCTGGTCAACACGGGCTGGAACGGGGCGATCTGTCTGACCGCGCCCCCCGGACGCGACCTCGCGCTCGATGTCTTCTCGTTCGCGGACAAGTGGCACAACGACACGCATGCGCCCGGCGCGGACGGGCGGCCGGACGGCCTGGTCTGGACGCAACCGACCGGGGCCGGCGGCGCGGCCTGTTTCCACGGCACGTTCGTAACCCCGTATCGAACCAACGAGTACCGCTTCGTCGCGCGCGTCCGCCCGATCACCGGCGCCTCCCCGCACCGCCCGTACTGGCTCTCCGCGCCGAAATGACCCACGGCCCTGCCCAGACCTGACCGGCATTTTCTTTGAGAAGTGGGTCATACCCCGCGACGGGACGCGGGATACCCCACCTGTGAGCCGACTGGTCCGCAAGGTCCGCAAGGCCCCGGACGGGACCACGGAGGTGGTCGAGGACCGCTTCTTCATCTCGTGCCTGCCTGTGAACCGGCTGAAGCCCTGCGAGATCCTCGAAGTTGTCCGACGGCACTGGCGCATCGAGAACGAGTGCTTCTGGACACTCGACACCCAGTGGAAGGAAGACCTGGGACTCTGGGTCCGCAAGGGCAATGGCCTCATGGTCTGCGGCATCCTGCGGATGATCGCCTACAACGTCGTCGCGTTGCTCCGATACGTTCACGGGAAGAGCGAGTCGTGGCGAAATCGCACCTGGAGGTCCATCGCGGACCTGATCGAAAAGTACCTTGTTCTGGCCTTCCTCAACAAGGAGTGGCTTCCGTCTCACGTCTGAACCGGCGGGCGGCCGCCCCCCACACGCCAGACATTCTGACTCGCCGCCGGGTCACCCAGCAAAGGCCCTGGGTGGGAGTCTGCCCGAAGCAGTCGAAAAACCCGCCTCCGAGGCGCGGAGGACCCCTGAAAAGCCCACCAAGACCCCGCCCCCAAACCTACCGGCCAGGTCTGCTGGGTCTGATCGGACCCTTGAGATCCGGAGGGCCGCTCTTGCAAAATGATTTTGGATGCTGAGGAGGGTTGACAAATGAGGAATTTAGCAATGCTTTTCTGTTTCCTCGGGTCGTCTTGCGGTGGATGTAGGACCGGGGGAACCTCCCTGGATGCGGACGGCATCCGTGATGTGACCCTCGATGATGGGATGGAGACGTTGTCGGAGGGACACGGGAGTGAAACATGTCTTGGTGCGGAACACCCGATTCAGATGGTCGAGAATCTGCGTGTGGAGGACGTGGGCGGGGTCTGCCCCGTCTCTGATTGGATCTCGGGTATCCCTGTTGCGACCCCCTCGGGCGGATGGCTGGTTTCCGACGCTCCGACTGTCTGTTGTACGGACACGGGCCTGCTTCGTGTCGTTGCCCTGGGTCCTGATCTGAATATCCGTTGGATCAAAGGATTCTGGGCGGAATTGCTTTCCGGTAAAATGACTCCAACGTTGGTAGGCATTCTGGCCGACTCGTGGGTCGTTTGGGAGGGTGGCGGAAATGCCGGTGGAGGGAAGTACTGGGGACGGCTCATGGCGTTTTCATATGAAGGGACGGCGAAATGGGACCTGGACCTGACCGAGTGTTGCTCCGCCCACGAGGCATCCCAGGTCGTTCGGCCGGCCTTCCCGGAGCAAGCCTGGTTTCTGACCGTCCAACACGCAGGCGATGGGGTCAGCCGTTTCGGGCTCATGCGGCTCGATGAAACCGGTGACGTCGTGGCCAGTTGGAAGGTCGAGGGACTGCACGGTTCCCAGTGGTCCGTCATCAGCCATGAGGACGGTATTGCCGTTACCACCGTGATGCGCGAAGACAAGGACGGCTTCAGACGAGACATTGTGGAAATGGGCGGGGTCACTTGGGATGGGGACGTCTGGGGGCCGATGGAGGTGGGGCGCTGGGAATCGAATCTGGACTCATACCTCCTGGTCCAGTTGCGGGAGTTGACGCGAAGCATTCTCATCGAGGCGTCCTGGGTGACCGAAAAGAACATGATATCGGAGGAGACCGTTCGGGTAAGCACCGATGGACAAATCATATGGCGGCACACAGGGCCCTGGTCCCTCCCTTCCGGCCCGGGGTCTCTCCCCGAGAAACTGTTCGAGCAGAAGGACCGCTCCATCCTCGTGCTCGGACAGGTCGCCTCCTCCACGAAACCCGGGATTTCGCTGGTCTTTCGCGGCCGGGTCCCTGCGGACGGTCAGGTCCTCGAGGTCCTCGGTCCCGAGATTCCGGACCCGCTTGGACTGGACACTTCCTGGGATGTTGTTCAATGGCATCGTCTCGAGGACGGACTGGTGGCCCTGGCCTGGGTCTCCGTTCCTGCTGTTGGCACGCAGGCTGTTGTGGCGCGCTACCGAGGATTTTTCGAGGAACTGCGATGGAGCCACGCGTATCCCCTGGAAGGCAGTCCCAAGGCGCTGATTCGCAACGACTCTGAATGGTTGCTCGCTCTGGAACGGATGCGCGAACCTTCGTGTGACGGGTTCGGCAACCTCAAGAGTCCGGCGTTGACGTTGCTGCGATTCGAGGGAGTGTGCCCCTGACGTGTGGTCCAGGAGGTCCATCGCGGACGTGATTGGACAGTAGCTTGGTGCGGGCCTCGCTGGACAAGGAGTGGCTTTTGGTCTTCCGACTGAACCGGCGGGCGGCCGCCCCCCGCACGCCAGACGTTTTGGCTCGCCGCCGCGTCCCCCAAGCAAAGGCCTGGGGCCGGTATCTGCCCGAAGCAGTCGAAAAACCCGCCTCCGGGGCGCGGGCAAGCCCACCGATCCCCCCTCCAAAGATCCCGACCAGGTCCGCGGGCCTGCCCGTTCACCATGATTTTTCCTTTCCGAACTCCTACAATCACTCCGCCTTGGATGGAGGACGCCGATGGCGACGATTTCGCGGACCGCAAGGAGGCAAGCGTTCTTGGTCGCGACGACCGCGAGCCTGTGGGCCTGCGGCGGGAGCTCCACGGCTCCCGGCCTGAATCCCTCGGACGTGGTCGCAGACGGTGAGGTGAGCGGCGGCGACGCGGCGCAGGAGGTCGCCCCGGCCCCGGACGGCGCCGTCTGCACCCCCGGCGCGACCCAGTGCGTCGGGTCGCACTTCCTGAGGTGCAACGAGGACGGGTCGGACTGGGACATCGAGACCTGCCCGCCCGGGACGGCCTGCACCCTGCAAGGGTGCGCCGCCACGGTCTGCCGCCCGAACCAGGCCGAGTGCGACGACGACGGCCTCGTGATCGTGTGCCTGCCCGACGGGTCGGGATGGGGGACGCCCACTCCCTGCAAGACCGGCGAGGTCTGTCTGGCCGGCATGTGCATCGCGAAGACGTGCGCGGAGGGCGAGCAGATGTGCTCCCAGACCAGCATCCTCGCATGTCAGAACGGTTCCTGGGTCGAAATCCCCTGCGAGGAAGGCCAGATCTGCTTCAAGGGGGGGTGCATCGAGTGCTTCTCGGACGCCCAGTGCGAGGAGGGGCTGCACTGTGTCGAGGGCCTGTGCGTGACCCCGGCGCTGCACGTCCTGACCACGGACCTCCCGGACGGCCAGAAGGGAAGCCCCTATTCCGCCGCGCTCGAGGCCGAGGGCGGACAGCCGCCCTACACCTGGTCCGTCACCGGCGGCGACGTGCCGCCCGGCATCGGCCTGGACCCGGCCGGCACCCTGTCGGGGACCCCGACCGAGCAGGGCGAGTTTTCCTTCACCGCGACGGTCCAGGACCAGGCCGGAGCCCTGGCCACCGCGGACCTGGGGATCCTCGTCCACGGCGAGGGACTCGCGATCGTCTCGAAGTCGCCACTGCCCGACGCGGAGGAAGGGACCCCGTACTCGTTCCAGTTTCAGGCCCTCGGCGGCGTGCAGCCGTACGGCTGGATGGTCCTGTCCGGCGACCTCCCCGCCGGGCTGTCCCTCGCCTTCGATGGCCTCCTCTCGGGCACGCCCTCCGGCTACGGCCCCCATGACTTCACGGTCCGCGTCGTGGACAACGGCGACCCCATCCAGAAGGCGGTCGGGGACTTTCGCCTGACCGTGAAGGTCGCCCCCCTCCAGATCATCGGGGACCAGGTCGTGGACCTGTTCCTGACCAAGGCCGTGATCCTGCCGCTGATCACGGTGGTCGAGGGCATCCCGATCCCTTACAGCGTGCAGTTGCAGGCCAAGGGCGGGGTGAAGCCCTACCACTGGTCGGAAATCCAGATCCCCGGGTTCATCAAGACCTTCCTGCCCAAGGCCGGCATCCCGCAGGGCCTCACCCTCTCCGATTCCGGGACCCTGTCCGGCGCCGTGACCTCGACGAGCCAGGTCATGGAACTCCAGATCCCCTTCGTCAACTTCACGCTGACCGGCTTCTTCTTCATGGCCGAGGTGAAGGACTCGCAGGACCCGGCGGACAGCGATCAGGCCCTCTTCCTGATCCCGACCGTGCCCGTGAACCTCGGCGGGGGCGGCCTTCCATTGCCGTTCTGACCCTCACCGGCCTCGCATCGCGCCCTGCACCAGCACGCGCACCAGGTCCGCGAACGTCATCCCCGCGACCCGCGCGGCCCTGGGGAACAGCGAAACCTCGGTCAGGCCCGGGATCGTGTTGGTCTCGAGGGTCCACACCCCCCGGTCGTCCACCAGGAAGTCCGTGCGCGAAAAGCCTCGCAGCATCAACGCGCGGTGCGCGCGGACCGCGAGGTCGCGGACCGTTCGCTCGAGGTCCGGCGGGATGGGGGCCGGGCAGACCTCGTCCGCGAGGGCCGGGTCGTACTTGGACGTGGTATCGAAGAAGCGGGACGGCCCCTTGACCACGATCTCGATCACCGGCAGCGCCGCCGGCTCCCCGGTGTCGGGGTCCTCCAGGACCGGCACGGTCAGTTCCCGGCCCGGATGGAATCCCTCGCACAAGGCCCCGCCGTATCGCAGGGCGTCGTCAATCCGGGACCGCAGGGCCTCGCGGTCCTGCGCCACGCCGACCCCCACGCTGGACCCGAGCCGCGTGGTCTTGACGACGCAAGGCAGTCCCAACGCCGTCTCGACGGCGTCCAGGACCGGCCCCGGGGACCCCTCGAACGCCCGCGGGTCCACCAGCACCGCCTCGGGCGTGGGGATCCCGGCGCTCCGGTACACGCACTTCGCGAGCCACTTGTCCATGGCGACCGCGGACCCGGTCACGTCGGACCCGACGTACGGCACGTGCATCAGGTCGCACAGGGCCTGGATGCGGCCGTCCTCGCCGAACGGCCCGTGCATCGCGATGAAGGCGCAGTCCGGGGCGCGGTCCCGGATCCGCCGCACGGCGTCCCCCAGGTCCACGGCGTCCGCGACCCGCCCGAGGTCCTCCGGGGGCGGAAAGGCGTAGCGCCCCTCCCGCGTCACCACGACCGGGACCGGCTCGAACCCCGCCTCCGGGAGGTTGCGCGCGACCGCGGCCCCGGACCGCAGCGACACGTCGTGCTCCGCCGACTCCCCTCCCATGAAGACCAGGACGACCGGATGCCGATCACCCACGGGTTCCTCCCTCCGTCAATCTCCGTCCGCGAACGAGACCTCGCCCCGGCGCGACCGCTGGACCACGACCACGCCCCGCTTGACCACGCGGGCCACGTGGCTCCCGCCGAACTCGTAGAAGGGGATGCGTGGGTCGTCCCCGTGGAAGACCACGAGGTCCCCATCGCAACCCGGCACCAGGCGTCCCACCCGGTGCCCGAGCCCCACGGCCTCGGCCGCATGGCACGTGACCGCGGCCCACGTCTGCGCCACGGTCATGCCCATGTAGGCCATGGCCAGGGTCCCCGTCAGATAGAGGTTCTGCGTCATCGAGGACCCCGGGTTGAAGTCGGTCGAGAGGGCGACCTTCACCCCGGCCTCCACGAGCGGCGCCCCCTCGGGGAACCGGGTCTGGCCCAGGCTCACCGCGCACCCGGGCAACAGCACCCCCACGACGCCCCGCCGGGCCAGGGCCTCGATGTCCTGGCGGTCGGCAAAGTCCAGGTGGTCCGCGGACACCGCACCGACCTCCGCGGCGAGCCGTGTCCCTCCGGAATGCGACAACTGGTCCGCGTGGACCTTGGGCAAGAGCCCCGCGTCCAGCCCGGCCCGCAGCACCTCCTCGGCCTCGGCCCGCGTGAAGGCCACCGTCTCGCAGAAGCAGTCGCAGAACCGGGCCAGGCCGCGCGATGCGACCTCCGGGATCCACTCCCGCACGATGGCCCGCACGTGGTCCACGCGCCGGTCGCGCACCTCGGGCGGGAAGGCATGGGCGCCCAGGAACGTCGGAACGAGGTCCACCGGGGTCGCCCGGTCCAGGTCCCGGATGACCTCCAGGATGCGGACCTCCGATTCCAGGGTCAGTCCGTACCCGGACTTCGTCTCGAGGGTGGTGACCCCGAGCGCCAGGGCCTTCCACACGCGCGGGATCGCGCCCTCGAACAACTCGTCGCGCGAGGCGGCCCTGGTCGCATTGACCGTCCGCATGATCCCGCCGCCGCGCCGCGTGATCTCCTCGTACGACAGGCCCGCGCCCCGTGCCTCGAACTCGTCCGCCCGCGACCCGGCGAACACGAGGTGGGTGTGGCAGTCCACGAGGCCCGGCACGACGAGCCCCCCCTCCGCGTCCAGGATCGGGAGGTCCCGCACCGACTCCCGGTTCAGGTCCGCCTCCGGCCCCGCGAACACGACCTTCCCGTCCCGGACCACGACGGCCGCGTCGCGGATCCCCTCGACGTCCTCCGGCCGATCCATGGTCAGGAGCCGGCCGATCCGGCGCACCAGCAGGGACCCGCCCTTCCCGCGGCCCATCGTCCCCTCCGATCACCGTGTGCGGGACGCCGCGTCCCGCAGTTCCTTCCACCGGACCCGGACCTCGTCGGGGAACCCCGGGGACCCCACGGCCTCGTCGAGAAACCGCTTCAGTTCCTCGTTCCCCACCGCCACCGAGGCCATGGCCCGCAGGACCGCAGCCGACACGGGGGCCTCCGGAACGACCACCTCGGGCGCCCCGAACCACCTCGCGCGCTCCATCCGGCGGCATCGTAGCAGAAAGGTCCGCGACCGGGCCAGATTCACGAGCGCCCCGGTCATGGAGGCATCCGAGACCTCGGGGAACCATCGCAGGAAGGCGCAGACCCCCTCGGGCTCCAGTCCCGCGAGCCGCTCGCGCACGAGGTCCCGCGCCACCGCGACCTCCGGCATCCGCGAGGCCCCGGCCGGGTCCTTCCCCACGACGGAGGCCATGACCAGTCCCGTGGCCCACGCGGCGTGGACCCCCGGCTCCGCCGAACGGTTCGCCATCAGGTCCGCCAGGACCGGCAGGGATCGGGGCGACGCGATGTCCGCGAGCGCGCCCACGGCGGCGACGACGTCCGCGGGGTCCTCCGACCCGCACAATCGTTCGAGCACGGGCAGGACGGAGGCATCCCCCACGGCCCCGGCCGCGTAGGTCCAGGCCCGGCGCTCCAGCCCCCGCGTGGCCAGGATCCCCCTGGCCGGGTCGCCGAGGGCCTGTTCCGCCGCGCGGAGGACCCGGACCTCGAACCGTCCCCGGTCCATCCCCTCCCGTTGCAGCACCTTCACGGCCATCCTCATCCGCCACGCCAGGTGCCCGAGGGCCGCGACGGCGTCCGCGCGCACCCCGGGGTCCTCGTCGCGCAGCAGCCGGGCGAGCCTCTCGACCTGGTCTTCGAGCGCCGGGTCCGCCGCCTCGGCGATCCGGGCGATGGCCCACCGCCGGGTCTCGGGGTCGCGGGATCGCAGCGCGGTCGCCTGAACCCCTGAGCGGGCGTAGTGGCCGAACCAGAACTCCCCCGCGACCAGATCGGACCACACCAGGTTCCCGAGGACCGCGAACGCGATCAGGAGGGAACGGAGGACCCCCTTCGCATGGAGGCCAAGTACGCGGGGCGCAACGGCCGGGGAGGAGGCCGCGTCCCCGCCACGCACCGCCTCCTCGACCGCGGCCCTCCCGCCGGGCACGAAGGCCGCGACCTGGAACCACGCGGCGCCCAGCGCCAGGACCGTCCACGCGGACAGGATGGCGAAGTCCGCGGCCAGGGATCCGGACTCGTCCCGGACCCAGGGGAGGGCCCACAGGCCCACGGCGAGCAACCCGCCGGTCGCCAGGACCGCCATCCCGATCGTCAGGGCCCGGCGGGTCCCAACACCACCGTCAATGTCCGCAAGTCTTCGAAAATACATGACACCCGCTTCGTTTCATTTCACCACCCTGGGGCCGCGACCTCCGCGTCGCGGCGCGCCGGAGACCGCGCCGAATCATGGGATTCCGTCGTTCTTCCGAGTACGACACCGGCTTCGCGGACCCTGACGGATGAAACCGACCCTTTGGCCGCGGGCAGTGCCCGCGGGTCCAGCCGCGAGCGGGGGCTCGCGGCTCCAGGTTCGCGATGAGTTTCTTCGTGGAAGTCCGGCATCCGGCATCCGGGGTCCGGGGGCCGCCGTCGCGGTGATCGCGGCACTGTCGTCATGCGCCGCCCGCCGCGTCCAACGTGGCCGGACACTGACACTGACACTGCCACTGTCTCTGAACCTGCCCTCTGACCCTGTTCCTGAACCGGTCCAAGTCCCCGCGGCTCCAGGTTCGCGTCGAGTTTCTTCGTAGATCGGGACGGAGGATCGGTCTCGGTCGCTGGCGGCCGCCGGTCCATGATCCCCCGTCAGCGATCGCGGGGCCGGGTCGGGCTCCGCGACAACCCGGCCGCGGCCTCGACCCAGTGGCGTACCGTTTCGGTGTCCGGCAGTTTGCCGAGGATCTCGTGCTCGCGATTGACCTCGGCGATCCGGGCCGTCAGGCGCTCCGGGTCCTGGCGGGACAGGTCGCGAAGGCGCCGGATGCCGGCCAGACGGAGCACCCGGACGACCTTGGGCCCCACGCCCTCGATCCGCAGCAGGTCGCAGAAGTCCCCCCAGTCGCGGACGACCTTCCTCGGGACCTTCAGGGCACGCGCGAGCCTCGCCACCTGCCGGGGCGTCCGGGTGGCGGCCCACAGGTCCTCGGTGGTCGCGATGTCGAGTCGGGCCAGGGCCTCGACCTGGTCCGGCCGCACGAGGTCAATCGAACCCAGGTCATAGTGGCTCGCGAACGCGGACGACGCGGCCAGGACCCCCGCCCACGCGATGACGTGCTGGATGCATCGGACCATCCGACACCTCCGAGTCCCAGAGTACCAGGGGAAGGTTGACACCCCGGCCGGCGGTCAGTACCCGCGCTCGACGACCATCGGCAGGAACACGGAGACCCCGACGAGGAAGGCCGGGTTCTGGGTCAGGCGCTCCCGGTAGGGGACGCTGCCCCCGCCGCCCACGGGGAAGACGTACCCCGCGGACTCTCCCGGCGCAAGTTTCCGGTTCTCGGGGAGGTACTGCGGGACCATGTAGTCCAGGACCTCCAGGTTCACGGACAGGTAGTCCGTCGGGTAGAAGCGGAACCCGCCCCCCACGGCGACCGCGTATGTCGTCCGGTTGGACAGGCCCCCGAACCCCTTCACCAGCGCCATCCCGCCCCCGACCGTCACCTGCATGTCCACGTAACCAAGATACCTCCCGAACACGACCAGTTTCCCCCCGAACGGAACCACGCTCGCCCTGGCGAGCAGCAACGCCTGGAGGCCGCTGCGCGGGATCGTCGCGGACTTGCCCGGGAACTCCTGGCGAAACTCCGGGCTGTTCGTGACACCCGACTCGATGGCGGACGACAGCGCGCTCTTGACCTGGGCGCCGAACGCGGCCTCGAGCCCCACCCCGAGCCAGTCCAGGAAGTGGTACTGGTATCCGCCCCGGATCAGCACGTTCCGGGTGTAGGCATCGTTCAGGGTCATGCCGAGCCCGAGGGACATCTCGTGCCTCGACTTGCGGAGTTCGATCCGGTGGCGGACGGCGGGGGCGTCCGACACCCCCCCGATCTTCGCCTGCGCGTCCACCGACCCCAGGACCACCAGGACGAGCACGGAGAGACGCTTCATCGTTCGCCTCCGTCACTTCGGGAAGTCGTAGCGATACGAGAACGGCATGAACACCCCGATCCCGGTCGTGAACAACACGTTGTTGACGAACTTCGATCCCGCCCGGTACTTCTCCATGAACATGAAGTCCCGGACCTCGAAATCGAGGGTCAGGAAGCGCCACAGGAGGAACCGACAGCCCCCGCCCAGGCTCCCGGTCACCCGGTGGGCCGCGGAGCCCGTCCGGGTGGCCCCCAGGCCCGCGATCAGGTGAAAGTCCCAGTGGACCGGCCCCTTGCCGAAGAACAGGAACTTCGCCTGCACGGGGACCCAGGCCCCCTGGACCCCGAAGTAATGGTTCATGAACCGCGTTTCCTTGGCCACCCCGAAGGCCGAGATGTCTCCGGCGAGCGCCGAGTCGAACCCGAAATACTTGATGTACTCGGCCCCCGCCGACCACTCGTCCGTGATGTGGAACCGGACCACCCCTCCGACCCCGACGTGGCGGGTCAGGTTCTCGTTGAGGGCGAGGCTGAACGTCGGCGTCACCTCGACCCGGTGATGGCGGATGAGGGCCTTCTGCTGGAGGACGCGGATGTTCCGTTCCGTCTCCCCCGCGCCCTGGGCGCGCGCCGGCGAGGCGAATCCGACGACCAGGCCCATGCATCCGGCCACGAACAGGGACGATCGCGGTGTCCATCGGATCCCCGGCGAAACCCTCCGGGCATCCCGTATCCTGCGGCCGTTCATCGTGAGGCCTCCGTCCACAACCCCGTGAACCCTGCAATCCCGCGCGTTCACGTCCTGGACCGACACACCCCCAGTCGGGTGAAAGGAACTCTATCCGTGACCCGAGGAAAGGTCAACTTGTTTTCGCCCCGAATTCCCCCGTTGGTCTTCGTTCCTGGGGCCGGTCAGAGGCTGACCCGGAAGGGATACGGCACGACCATGTTGGGGCCCTTGAAGCGCGGAAACCGCAGGCCGGTCAGCACGGAACGGATGCAACCCTCCGCGGCCCCTGCATTGGACACCGAGGCGGACGAGACGCGGCCCGACCCCTCGATCTCGACGCGCGTGTTGACCGTCACGGTGGTGCCCGGCCCGACCCCCGACTTCCGGATGCACGCCTCGACCGGCTTCTGCTGCCGCCGCAACACCGACTGGATCTGTCCAGTGGTCAGTTGTTCGGGGAGGGCCTCCCCCGACTCCCCTCCCGTCTTCTCGGCCCGCGCCCCCGACGTCGCGGCGCCCCCACCCTGTCCGGACCGGAGGTTCGCCAGGAGGGCGTTCACGTCGTCCGTGGCGGGCCGGGCGGAAGGCTGGGTCCTTTCCTCGGGCTCCCGCGCGGGAGCCGGCGTGCCCGCCTCGACGCGGGCCTGGCGTCCCTTCTGCGCCGTCCGGGCCGCGGGGGCATGGCCGTTCCTCCTCGCGGCCTCCTTCGAGGCCTCGGGGGGCGGCTCCGGTTTCGGGGCCGCCTCCTCCGCCGCGGGAGGCGGCGCGGGAGCCGCAACCGGTTCCTTCGCCGGCGGGGGCTCGGCTGCGGGGGTAGGGACCACGGGAGTGGGCCTCGCCGCGTGTTCCTGCGCGGGGACCGGCTCCTCCCCGCCGATGCGGGTCGTCACGACGTAGGCCGCGGCGGCCACGATCACCCCGCCGGCCAGCCCCAGCAGGACATTGCGGACCAGGACGCGCCTCCGCTGGCGGCGGCTGAGGGCCTCCGCCACCCGCTTGACCTCGGCCTCCTCGAGGCTGATCACCTTGACCCGCTCCGTTCCCCTCGGAGCCGGGGCCTCCGCCTTCGCCGGTCCGATGGGATGGACCTGAACGACCGCCGGAGAGGCCGTCACGGCCTTCGCGGGTCGCGTCTTCTTGCGGGTCTTGTAGTCGTCGAGCGAGAACAGGACCGACGTCTCGCGTCGCTGCCAGATCATCTGGGTCTGGCTGTCCTCGTCCTGCGTCGCCGGACCGCCAGTCGCGGCGGACGGCGCGCCCGGGAAGGCCGCGGAGCCCGCGCCGGACACGGCCTCGGTGGACACCGCCGCGGGCCCGACCTCGCCAGGGGACGCGCCCGTGGGAAGGGGCTCCATCACGGTGGGCTCCATCTCGGAGGAGGTCGCCTGGTCTCCGGGGCTCGGAGCGCTCTGAACGGGCGTCTCCCCGCTTGTGACCGCCCCGGAAGCGGACGCCGCGGCCGCGAGTTCGACGACGTCTCCGAGGCGCTGCCACTCCTGGAACCCCTTGCGCCAGACGTAGGTCTCCATCCCGATCTCGCCCGACCGGACGAGGGCCAACACCTGTTCCCGCGGCATGGGGCCCTTCTTGTCGTTCCCCATCGCCACAAACCACCGGACCTCTGGAACCGGGGCCTCGCCGGAACCGCCCGCCCGGACATCGATCACGTTCCCGCAGTTCTTGCAACGGACCTTGACGGTCTCGCCCCCCGCGGGCACGCGGTCGTCGGGGATCCGGTAGGTCGTGTTGCACTTCGGGCACTGGACCTTCATGAACCCACCTCCGCGAGGGCTCCCCACATCCCGTCAACGGGGCACCCGTCACGCGCATTTCCGGGACGCCTCGTGGCGCACGGCAACGATAGCGCGATCGAACGACCGGATCAATCACAACGCCAGGACCCCTGATTCACCGCCTCGACGGCGGCGAATCAGGATTTCGGATTTCGGATTTCGGATTGAAGTCGCAGACCCGCTGTCGTGAGATAGTGGCGAATGAGAATGCGCGTCAAGGCCAAAGGGTTGAAGCTCTCGTCTTCAGACGACCGCTTTGGCAGGACCTCCCCCACCTGAAGGCGGCGGCATCCAACGGTCGCTGAGGGTAGGTCACTCCGCACGAGTGCGACGGCGCAGCCCGACGAAGACGAGGCCCATCAGGACCAGACCCGCGGGCCATGGGGTCCCGCGACCGGTGGTGGTGCAGCCGCCACCGCCCGTCCCGCCGCTCGCGCCGGCATCCGGCGAGGAGACGTCGCCGCCCGCCGTGTCCGGCGCCCCCGTGTCCGGGGCGGAGGGTTCCGGGATCGGCTGGGCCACGCACTGGCCCTGGGCGCTGCACGTGAAGCCGGTGGGACACGACCCGCAGGTCGCCCCGCATCCGTCCGGCCCGCACTGGCGGCCGGAGCAGTCCGGCGTGCAAACCGCGTCGGGCTGCGAGGTGTCCGGGATCGCGGTGTCCGGGGTGGTGTCCGGAGCCGTGTCGGGACCAATCGGCACGCACTGCCCGACCTGGCACGTCTCGCCGTCCACGCAGGTCCCGCAGGACCCGCCGCATCCGTCGTTGCCGCACTCCCGGTCCGTGCAGTCCGGGGTGCAGCCCACGCACTGCCCGTCCTGGCAGACGAACCCGCCCGCGCACGTCCCGCACGAGCCACCGCACCCGTCGTCCCCGCAGACCTTCCCCGTGCAGTCCGGGGTGCAGGACACGCACTGCCCCGCCTGGCACGCCTGCCCCGCCG
>DYKK01000001.1:0-14296 GCA_020722625.1 Anaeromyxobacter dehalogenans | reverse complement strand
GCACCCGTCATCCCCGCACTGCTTCCCGGTGCAGTCCGGGGTGCAGGACACGCACACGCCCGCCTGGCACACCTGGCCCGCCGAACACGTCCCGCACGAGCCGCCGCACCCGTCGTCCCCGCAGACCTTTCCCGTGCAGTCCGGGGTGCAGGTCCCGCACGCCTTGGGGAACTGCCCGGACGGGTCCGCGCCGCCGCTCGTCCCGCAGTCGTAGAAACCCTGGGCCGCATCCCAGCCGCACTTGGGTTCGCCCGCGCAGTTCAGGGTCACCAGCTGGCCGTCCTCGCAGTACTTCAGGGTCTCGCCGTCGCAGCAACCCTCCCACGGGATGTCCCCGCACGCCTGCGGCGTGGAGCCGCAGTCCGGCAGCGCGCAGAGCCACTTGGGCCCCACGCAGTCCGCGTGGCTCGTGCAGGACCCGTCGTAGCCGCCCGCGGAGGCCTGGCACGTCCCGCCTGTGCACGTCCCGTCCGCGACCCACTTCGAGTACGTGCCCACCGGCAAGGACCGCGAGATACAGTGCATGGCCCCGCCCCAGGTGATGATGGTGTCCGAGTTGATCCCGACGTGGTTCCAGGTGGGCATCGCGGCCTCCCACACGTCGAGCGCCTGGGCCTCCAGGTCCTTGTTCATGCTGTAAATGGGCCACAGGTTCACGCCGTTCGCGAAGGTCGAGTTCGTGTACGTCCGCCACACGCCGTCCTTCTGATACGGCATCGGGATGCGGTGGATGGTCAGTTTCGTCCCGTCCGCCAGGACCGCCGCGGTCAGGATCGAGTTGTCCTGATCGAGGGTGTTGATCGTGGTCGTGGTGCCGGTCGCGCTCGTGGCCCGACCCAGGATGAAGACGTTCTTCGACGCCAGTTTCGAGAACATGTCGATGTGGGTCGTGCCGTCCTGGAGGGGCGCGAGGACAATGAACGTCTTGCAGCCCAGGTACCGGGCCAGGATGTCGTTGACCTCGGCCTCGGTCTTGTCCGGATTCTCCCAGTACGCCCCCTGGGACAGGTAGCAGGTCCCGACCTCGTCCATCTGGAAGTTGCCGCCCTCGTAGTCCATCCCCGCCCGATAGGAGGTGACCCCCAGCGTGTTCCCGACCTTCGTCGGAATCGCGTCGTCATAGATTCTCTGATGGTAATATCGGAAGTCCGCGAACGCGACCGAGCCGTCCGGCGCCACGAGCGTGAACGGCCCGTAGTCAATCATCCAGATCGAGTCCAGGTTGAACTGGAGGAAGTGGACCTTGGCGTCAATGGTCGCCTGGGACAGGCCGTTGCTCTTCAGAAGGTTCACGAACGTCGTCTGGGCCGAGGCGCTGGGGACCACGATGTACCAGTCCACGACGCCCGCGCCCTGGACCACCATCTGGGCCATCGAGTTGTTGACCGAGGTCCCCTGGCTCCCCGGGAACCCGAGCAGGACCCCCATCATGTCCTGCCACTCGGTCGCGGTGCGGAACCCCTCCTTCGCCGGAGGGACCGTCAGCGCGTACCACTCGGGGTGCGCCTTGCGGTAGTCGTCGTAGGAATCGGCCTTGCCCGGGATCCGGTAGTCCCCCGGCAGTTTCCACTTCGGCAGGATCGTCACCGGGGCGTCGTCCGCGACCACCCCGCCGCCGGGAGCGACCGCGCCGCCCTCGCCCCCGCACGCCACGGTGCCCAGCACCAGCCCGGCCAGCACCGTCCCGGAACACCCGCGCAGCCGTGTCATGGTCCGTTCTCCTCTTTCTGGCCCCAGGCGTCAAAGAAACAGCGAATCCTAGGAAACCGCCGGGAGGGATGCAAGGGAAATTCGCACGGACCTCGCGCCAGGGGCCGGTCAGCCGAGGTACCGGCGATACACCCGCATCCGCCGTTCGGCCTGGTGGCGCAGGAGGGGGACCTCGGAGTCCACGAAGTCCACGACGCGGCCCGCGACCTTTCCCTCGCACGGGCGCAGGGCCCGCCCGAGGATCTGGGTCGTCTTCGCGGGGTTCGCGTGCGGGACCGTGACGAAGACCGCGTCCAGGGCCGGCAGATCGAAGCCCTCCCCGACGAGCGCCGTGGTCGAGACCATCACATCGAGGTCGCCCGACGAGAAGCCGCGGAGGACCTCCTCGCGGTCCTCGCGCGGCGTCTCGCCCGTCAGGGCCGCGGCCTTCAACCCCCGGCCCGACAGGATCTTCGCAAGCAGGTGGGCGTGCTCCACGCGCTCGGTCAGGACCAGGGAGCATCGCCCCCGATGCCTCAGGACCGCCTCGACGATCACCGCGTTGCGCCGCCCGTCCCGCACGACCCGGTTCAGCAGGGACGCGTAGTCGCGGCGAAAGCGCCCCCGGAAGCCCGTCTCGACCGGGATCACCTCGACCCTCGCGATGGAACCGGACGCCAGCAGGGTCCGGGGCGTCACCACGTGCAGGATCGGCCCCATCACGTCAAAGAGGATCGGGTGCAGGCGGTCCTTGCGCGTCGGGGTCGCGGACAGCCCGATCCGGTAGCGCGCCGCGAACTCCTGGACCACGGCCTTGAACGTCTCGGCCGGGCAGTGGTGGGCCTCGTCCAGGATCACGAGGCCGAAGCGGTCGCGCCACGCCGCGAGGTCCCGGCGCATCAGGGTCTGGACCATCGCGACCGTCACGTCCCCCGGCTCCTCGCGTCCCCGGCCCACGAGGCCGGGCTCGACCCCCAGGAACCGCCGCACCGCCTCCGCGGTCTGGTCGAACAGGACCGACGTGTGGACGACGATCAGGGCCGGCGTGGCCAGGCGCGCGACGAGGGCCATCCCGATCACCGTCTTGCCGCTCCCGGTCGGGGCCTGAATCACCCCCTGGCGCGCGCGCAAGGCCGCCTGGACCGCCTCCTCCTGGTAGTCGCGCAGCGCCCCGGCGAACGGGACCGGCGCGCGTCCAGGGAAGGCGGTGGCGTCCCGGGGCGCCCCGGCCCCCGAACCCAGGATGCGCAGGACGTCGTTCAGCGCCCCCCGGGGGCACGACACGCAAGTCCCGTCCGACTCGGCCAGGAGGATGCGGCGCGGGAGGTGACGGCAGGGCCTCCGGTTCCGGCGCGCGTCCCAGTAAACGGGGTTGTCGAAGGTGAAGCGGTCCAGGAGTCGGGCCGCGATGGACTGGTGTTCCAGGTCCCGCGGGTCCAGACCGCAGACCTCGACTCGATTCGCGACCCGGACAGTCACCCCGCCGTCCCTCCCGGCCGCCACGACCCGCCATTCCGATCTCGGAGGAACGACGGAACACCTTGATTTGTGTGCGGTTTCGTGCCGGCCGCGACTGGCCCGTTGTGGAGGCCGGCGTCCGGGGTCCGGGATCCGGGGTCCGGGGTCGCGGTGCACGTGGCCCCGTCGTCATGTTCCCTGCCCCGCGTCCAATGTTGCACTGACACTGCCACTGTTCCTGGACCTGTCCCCTGAACCTGCCCCTGGGATCCGGGGTCCGGCGTCGCGCTGGACGTGGCGTCGTCGTCAAGCGCCGCCCATCGCGTCCAACGCGGCCTTGACACTGACCCTGACACTGTCACCGATCCTGACCCCTGGCACTGTCCATTGTCACTGCACCTGGCGACGGATTCTGGGCTGCATCCCGGCTTGACATCACGACCGCGGAGGTTACGATATCGGCGGGATGATTGTCATCGATTTCTTCAGAGACCTGATTCGATCCCGGGTGACCGGGGTCCAGTCGTCCGTCAGGGGCAAGGCGTACGGGGCCCAGGCCCGCGTCAGGGGCAAGGTGGCGGGGTCGTTCAACCGGGCCGTGGACGGGACCGTGGCGAAGGCCAAGGGCTCCGTGAAGGGCAAGGGCGGGTCGCCGTCGGGTTCCGGGGCAGGCAAACCAAAGGAAAAGAAGATGGGCTTCTCGCTGTTTGGTCGCCGGAAGAAGCAGGATCAGGACGACGCAGCGCCCCCCCAGTCCGAGGAGGCGGATGCGAAGACCCAGGCGATCAACCTCGCCGAGTTCACGGACACCCGGTTCAAGCCGTGCGTGGGGTGGGTCGTGGTCATGGACGGCCCCCAGGAAGGCCGCGACTTCCGCCTGGTTCAGGGACGCAACCGCATCGGCACCGACGCGGACATGGAGGTCGTGCTGACAGACCCGTACGTGTCCTCGCACCACGCGAACATCGTCTATACCGACGACGGGACCTTCCAGTTGAGCGACGCGGGCTCCACGAACGGGACCCGGCTGAACGGCAAGAAGGTCATGCAGGCTGAGCTCGTGGACAACGACACGCTCCAGATGGGGCACACGACCCTCCGGTTCAAGGCCCTCTATTGATCGCGAGAAGGAGTCCCGATGAGACCGTCCGCGGAGGTCACGTCCCTGCCGGTCGGGAATCATGTCTCCCTGATGGCGCTGGGGTCGCTCCTGGCCGCGGGAGTCGCCCTCGCCGAACCCCTGACCGTGCGCTATCACGACCAGGGCAAGTACCGCGAGGAGGGCATCCTGCGGTTCGTGGTCGAGGCCCAGGAGGACGGGACGCCCATCGAGGGGCTGGAACGGTCGGTCTGGGGACTCCTGCGGGGGGACCGGCCCGTGGAGGCCCAGGCCGGCATCACGGCCGGCGCGGCCACGAGCGTCCTGGTCGTGCTTGCCGCCGACTCGAACTTCCTTCCGGACAAGGACGAGGTTGACGCGAACGGGAGCCCTTTGAAGAAGCCGATGTCTTACGCCCTCGACGCGCTCGATTCTCTTAGGAACAACCTGGGTTCCCACCTGGTGACCGTCGCCTGCTACAACGAGGTCCGCCGGGACCCCGAGTTCCTGAAGACGAACGGGGTGGCGTCGAAGATGTCCGCCTTCACGCTGGACGGGGTGACCTCGGACTGCCGCCCCACGACCGAGGAGGTCCGGGGCGGACAGCCCCGGCTGCCCACGCTCCTGCTCGCCGCGGCCCAAAAATGGCTGCGCCAGCGGAAGCCCGAGGCCCTGCGTTTCGTGATGGTCGTCATCACGGACGGCAACAGCGAGGAACCGGTCCAGGAACACTGGCTGCGGTCCGTCCGGAACCAGTTCGGCGGGGACATCAAGGGATGGCTCGAACTCTACGTCGTGGGCCTCGAGGACGGGGGCGACCCCGCAAACCTCAAGGCCCTGGCGCGCGACGGGGTCCTCGCCTCCGCCGGCAAGCGCGAGGACCTGCCCAAGAAGGTCACCCAGCTGGCCCCGCTCATCGCCGGAACCGGGATCTATGACGTCCGGTTCACCGTGGCCGATCGGGTGACCGGAGAGTCGGTCTCGATGGTCGTGACGGCCCAGGGCGCGGACGGCCGGAAACTGGCCTCGGCCCCCTACACGCTCGTGCGGCTCGAGCGCAAGACGGGCTGGCTTCGGATCGTGATCATCGTGCTCGGGGTCCTGGTCGGCCTCCTGATCGTCTTCGTGATCATCCTGCTGATCGCGGCCGCGGCCGAGGCCCGCCGCCGGCGCCGCGAGGAGGAGGCCGCCCGGGCCTCGGCTCCGTACGAGGGCCCCTCCCGCGGCCGACTGATCGTGCGCGACGGGCCGGCGACCGGGACGACGTTCCACCTGATCGAGGACATGACCTACATCGGGCGGTCCCCGGACAATCACGTCTCGATCCCGGACGGCTCGGTGGGAAAACGGCACGCGTCCATCCACATCCGGGACCGGACCTACGAGATCGAGGACCTCCAGTCCACGAACGGGGTGTTCGTGAACGGCCAGCGCGTGCTGAAGGCCCACCTGAAGGACGGGGACTCGATCCGCCTCGGCTCCACGGAGATGCAGTTCCGGCTGTGAATGGGAACGGGGTCAGAACTGGGTTCCGACCTTGAAGGCGTAGGTCGTCTGCCCCGGGCCCAGGCCGAACTCCGTGCCCGCCGTGACGTACGTCGCGACCACGTTGAACCCCAGGACCGCGCGGTGCCGGAAGAGGTTCTGGCCGTCAATCACGAACATTTCCACCTTGGCCGGCGTCGAGGAGGTCTCGACCTTGCCCGCGGTCAGGTACGTGCCGGCGTTGACGTAGATCAGGTGGTAGCCGGCGTACGGCGCCACGGTGAACAGGCCGGCCACGTTGAAGGTCTTGGACGCGATGACCCCCAGGCCCACCTGGAGCATGGCCAGGTCCCCGGCCCCGAGGAGCGTCCCGACCGAGGTCTGGAGCGAGAGGTCCGGGACGTACCGGAACCCCTCCACCACGGCGCCGCCGACCTCGAGCCCGATGCCCCAGAGGTCGCTCTCGAACAGGTGCGTCACCAGTCCCGACATCTGGAGGCTGTAAGGCAGCCCCTTGCGGATGCGGACCTGGTTCGTGACCAGCACGTTCCCCGGGTCCGAGGCCGCGCCCTTCCAGTAGTCGCGCCCGCCGTGGATGGTCGCGAGCCCCACCTCCAGGGAGACCTCGAACCCCATGGACCCGAGCGTTGTGGCCGGACCCAGGAACCTCGGCGCCATGGCCACGCCGAGTTCCCCGGCCCAGTCCTTGAACCCCGAAACATCCACGGTCCCGGTCTGGCCGGGGGTCTGGGAGGGGCGATAGAAGGCGCCGAGGTCGGGGTTGTAACTGCGGGCCAGGGCGTCCGGACCCCCGACCCCGACGACCAGCGCGGCCACGGCAACGGTGACTTGCGTTCGCATCGCATCCACCTCGCTTGAAAGGAACTCTAGGCGGTCTCGCGGCTGCCGTCAAGCCACGACCAAGCGATCAGCGGTCAGCGATCAGCGGTCAGCGGTCACCGGTCAGCCTGATGTGACCCTGGCCATCTACCACCGAGGACAAGCGCACGCTCACGACGCGCATCAAGAAGCTGAAGGCTGAAGGCTGACCGCTCCTACTCAGCCAGGTCCGTCCCACAGGTCCGCCGTGAAGCAGAACTGGCGGTTCTGGTAGTCCGGGGTCGAGACCGTGAACACGACGTCCTCGCGGCCGCCCCGCAGGTCCGACACGTCCACCCGCTGTTCAAACCACTGGGTGTCCTCGTGGCGCAGGACCCGCTCGAACACCGGGCGGCCCCCCACCCCCACCCGAAACGTCACCGGGGCCCCGAGCCCGGCCTCCACGGCCCGCTGCGTCCAGCCGTAGTGCAGGACGAGGGTGCGCGCCATCTCCACCGATGGATACCGGATCTCGATCGGGCGGTCCCCGTGGAGGGGATGGGCCCAGATGACCTCGCGCACGGCCCCGGCGATGTCGCGCTCGTGTCGTCCCACGAACTGCCACGGGTGCTCCGCGCCGCAGTGCCAGCGTCCGTCCCGGAACGTCTTGCACTCTTCCCGGCGCCCCGGATGCACCCGCGTCACCCGGGCGTCCCGGATGCGGGCCAGGAAGTCGTAGGTCACGCGCCCCCGGTCCGGGACGACGAAACGGTGCACCCCCACCGCGCCCGGCCGCCAGGCCCCGTCGGGCCGGTAGCCGGCCGGGACCTCGGGGTCGTCCCGGCCCATGGCCGTCAGGACCCAGACCCGCCGCCGTTTCCCCACCTCGTACCAGTCCACGGTCTCGGACGTGACGACGTCCATCCCCTCCAGGAACGGCGCGCCCTCCTGGGCCCAGGGGGGGTCGAAGACCACGCGGTCGCCCTCGCGGTAGTCGGCCCGCACCACCTCGGCCGCGGCCAGCCAGTCCGCCAGGTCCGGGACCCGGGCGACCAGCGCGAGGTCCCGGACCAGGTAGGCGGCCGAAAAGACCAGCACGCCCACGGCCCCGAGCGCCCTGGCGAGCGGCGCGCGCCCCGTCATCGCCGCCCTCCCGCGCGCGGGGGCCGGCGATAGACGTTCAGGAGCGGGACCCCGTCCTGGGCGACCACGTGGACCGGGACCTGGACGCCGAAGTCGCGCCTCACCTCGGCCTCCAAATCCAGGAACTCCTTGTGCCAGTGGAACAGGTAGAAGTCCGCCTGCTTGTAGTCCCACACCGGGACGATGTCGGCCCGCAGCCTCCCCGTCCTCCGGTACATCCGCACCGAGTCCCACGCGGTGTCGTGGAAGTCCACGCGCGCGCCCGGCGGGGCCACGCGGTTCAGGGTTTCGAGGGCCGAAAACGCCGTGTTCCCCCAGAACTCGCGCTGCATCCGGGACTCCCCCATGGCCCCGAACCCGCCGGCGAATGCCTGGTAGTAGGTGCTCCCGTTCGTGTGCCCGTGGAGGGTGTCGAAGAGGAGGGGTGCCGCGACGATGGCGCACGCCGCGGTGACCACGCCGGCGGCCGCCCGCCGGCCCCCCCCGAGCCGCGAGGCCAGTCCGCGGACCTCGCCGAGCAGCCAGTCCACACCCACCCCCGCGAAGAGCGCGAGAAACGGGACCCCGTGCATCCAGTGCTTGGTCCCCCCGAAGATCGGGACCTGGGGATGCGCGATGATCGCGAACGGGATCAGGAAGTTGAGGAAGACGAACCCGAGGGTCCCCGACCGCGCGGTCGCGCCGTCCGGACCGGACGCGACCCCCGAGACCCGCCCGGCGACGCGACCCCGCCGGCGGCCCGCGACGAGCCGCCCGAGTCCCACCGCCGCCAGGAGGGTCGTCGGGGCCGGGATCGTCACGAGCGACATCACGAACGGGAACGCGACCGGAAACGGGGGCTTCGTGTAAAGCGTCCCAAAATAATACGCCCAATAATATTCATGCTCGGCGTGCCTCGCGACGTACCACTTCAGGTGCCCGATCGGGTCGAACCACAGTTTCGGCCACAGGGCGTAGAAGACCACGGGCGACAGGAGCAGCATGGCGAACCAGGCGGGCGGGATCGAGGGCAGCCGGACCCCGAGGCGCCCGTCCGGCCCGCGGGTGATCCCGACCTCCCGGGCCCGGGTGATCAGGAAGTGGAGGAAGAACACGGCCGGCAGGAACCAGGCGTTGTGCTTGGTCGAGAGCGCGAGCCCCCACGCGACCCCGGTCCAGGCGGCCCAGCGCCACCCGCCGGTCTCGGCACGCAGGTAGCAGTACGCGGTCAAGAACCACATCGCGGTCACGGGGACATCGAAGCAGGCCAGGTGCGAATGCCAGAAGGGATGGGGCATCCAGGCCCAGGCCGCGGCCGCGGCCAGGCCCGCGCGCGGGTTGAAGAACACCGCGCCGAACCGGAAGACGAGATAGACCAGAAACGACGCGAGGAGCAGGGCCGGAAGGCGCATGGCCGTGGACTCGTCCAGCCACCCGAGGACCGGCTCGGGGGGCCGGCCGCCGTCGTACCAGAACCGGGCCGAGGGGTCCTGATCCATGCGCCCGAAGAGGCGCCAGGACAGGCCGAACAGGAACTTCGGAAGCGCCGGGTGCTCCGGGTTCGCGGCGAACCGGCGGTCAATCGTCTCTCGACGAAAGGCATTCGCGGGGTCCTCGACCAGGTCGTCCACCCAGTGTGAGTACTGCTCCGCCGCGCTGAAGTAGAAGCCCTCGTCGCGGGGAAACCCGACGTCGAGGGTGGCGACCAGCAGGCAGAAATGGGCGGCCGCCAGGGCCACTCCCGCCGCGTTCCAGGCCCGCATGCGGGCCGGGGGAGTCGGGGCCTCGGGCGAGGGCGTCATCGGGTCCGATCACTCCGAGAACCGGTAGAGTTCGGCGACGAAGGCCTCGACCGGCACGGAGATCCGGCACAGGAACGACTCCCCCGCCGGGTTCTGCTCGGCCCCGAACCGGACGTAGCCGGCTCGGGCGTACGTGAACATCTTGGCGAACAACCGGTCGAGGTCCGCGTCCGACGGGGCGCGGACCTTCAGGTCCTCGCGCACCAGGGCCACGACCTCCCCGAGCCGCTCCCGCAACGGCAGGCAGGCCCGGGACCGGACCATCCCCGGGAAGGCGTCGGTGGCCGGGTCAAAGGCAGGGTCCTCGCGCCTCGTCGGGATGCGGAAGTCGTGGCGAAGGACGATCCGCTTCCGCGTCTTGTCGAGGAAGCCTTTCTCGGCAAGGGCCTCGGCCCGGTGGGTCCGGATCGCCTCGGCCCCCCGGCGGGCGAACTCCTCGCGCAGGAACGCCGTCGCCTCGCGGGCCGCGGCGGCCTTCTTTTCGGGCGCGAGGTAGAGGCCCTGGATGGCCCGGGCCGCGGCGAGCGCCTCGTCGCGACGCCGCGCCCCCGCGTGGTTCCGGAACTCCGCGAGCAGCCGGTCGTACCGATGCTCGTTGGCCCAGGGCCGCGCCGACCCGAGCCGGGCCTCGAGCGGGGCCGCCTTGCGGGCGAGGGCCTCGCGCGTCCCCGCGTCGTTCGAGGCCGCGAACGCCTGCTGGTAGAGCCACAGGAGCCGGTCCGCGACCGGTTCGGGACGACGTCCCGCCTCGTCGAGGGCCAGGGCGTGTTCGTAGGCGTCCATCGCCCCCGGGAGGTCCCCGCTCTTCTCGCGGGCCAGTCCCAGAAACAGCAGGCAGTCGAAACAGTCCGGGCGCTCCCGGGCGGCCTGCTCCAGGATCGTGGCGGCCCGGGCGGGCTCCTCCTCGAGCACCCGCCTCGCGGACAGGACGGGGTCCCGATTGCAGGCCGCGAGCCACCAGGTCAACCCCACGAGGATCACGGCGGGCCGGGTCATTTCCTCCTCCCGAATCTACAGGCCCTGGCTGTCGGCCAGGGTCTGGCTCAACCGCTCCAGGATCTTCCGATACGCGCTCAAGTTCTCCGGGTCGTTCGCCAGCCCGAACTCGACCTCGAACTGCCCCTCGCCCTCGCCGGCCCCGCGACGGATCGTGGTCACCGTGCTGATGAGGTCGAGCGACGTTGTCTTGTCCTTTCGGCGCATGGGGATGCGCACCACGACGCGGCGATACACCTCCGGGAGCGGTCCGTTCGTGGCGATGCGCATCCCGTGCTCCCTCAGTTTCACCGCGCGGCCCTCGTACTCGTCGTCGTCGATCCGGTACGTCATCGGCAGGATGACGTAGATCCCCGTCCGGACGGACTGCCCCGAGACCCGGCGCCCATCCAGGAACGCGGCGGGGTCTTCGAGAATGCCGGCCGCCTCGTCGGGCCCCGTCACCGCCCTCGGGGCCGATTCCTCGATCGGCTCCGGCGCCGGAAACGTGAAGACGTACGAAGACTGGTCGAGTTCGGTCCTCGGCCCCACCCGCTGCACGAACCCGGACGAGATGGACAGGATGCGCCGCAGGAACTCGCGAATCGGCTCGATATCGCCGTGGCTGGACACCGTGCGCCAGCGACCTGCGAACCCCACCGCCTCGCCGCCGGACCCCCTCGTGACCCGGACGACCTTGACCTCGGCGTCCACCGGATAGACCCACTCCTTGCCCTCGCGGGGGACCACGAGTTCGAGGCGCAGCCACAACCAGTCGCCCTCGGCCACCCGCGGGTCGCCGAGCAGATAGACGCCGCCGGCGGAGATGTCCTCGGACTCGAAGGTGACCCGGCGCCCGCTGTCCAGCGCGTATGCCCGCATCTTGAACGGGAAGCGGGGAGCAGCCCGTTTGTCCATGGCCACCTCGCGGACACCCATCATACACCGTCCCGTGAGGAAGGGAGTCGGGCACGCGGCGGATCAATTCCGAAGACCGGTCAGTGGAGCGGGGATGCGGCCTCCCAGTCCCACGAAACGCGAGACGTCGTGCGGCTTGACCTCCATCACGATGAGTTCCCCGAGGAGGCCGCCCAGGTTCACGGTGTCGCCGGGCCTCGCCCCGGGGACCGGCAGGACCCGGACCGCGGTGGTCTTGTGGTTCGCGACGCCGATCGCCATCTCGTCCGCGATGATCGCGGCGATGGTCTCGGGCGGCGTGTCGCCCGGGACGGCGACCATGTCGAGCCCGACCGAGCAGATGGAGGTCATCGCCTCCAGCTTGTCGAGGGTCATGGCCCCCACGCGGACCGCGTCCACCATCCCCGCGTCCTCGCTGACGGGGATGAAGGCCCCGCTCAGGCCCCCGACCGACGACGACGCCATGACCCCGCCCTTCTTGACCGCGTCCGTGAGCAGGTAGAGGGCTGCGGTGGTGCCGTGGGCCCCGGCGCGCTCGATCCCCATGGCCTCGAGGATGTTCGCCACCGAATCGCCCCGGGCCGGGGTCGGGGCCAGCGACAGGTCCACCACCCCGAACTGCACCGGGGGTCCGAGCCTCGCCACGACCTCGCGCCCGATCAGTTCCCCCGCGCGGGTGATCTTGAAGGCGGTCCGCTTGACCGTTTCCGCCAGGGACGTGAAGTCCGTCCGGGCGTCCAGCCGGCGATGGCGCTCGAGGGCGGCCAGGACCACGCCGGGCCCGGACACGCCCACGTTCAGGACCACCTCGGGCTCCCCCACCCCGTGCATGGCCCCGGCGATGAACGGGTTGTCCTCGGGGGCGTTGGCGAAGACCACGAGCCTCGCGCACCCGGAGGCGTTCGGCGTTCGCCGCCCGACCTCCGAGAAGACGCGGCCCATCACCGAGACGGCCTCCATGTTGATGCCGGCCCGCGAGGAGGCCAGGTTCACCGAGCCGCACACGCGAGACGTCGCCGCGAGGACCTCCGGGTAGGAACGCATCAGAGCCGCGTCCCCGGGGGTCGCCCCCTTGTGCACCAGGGCCGAGTAGCCCGCGATGTAGTCCACCCCGACCTCGGCCGCGGCCCGGTCCATGGCCTCCGCGGCCCGCGGATAGGCGTCGGGCGGGGCCCCTTCCAGGACCAGGGACATCGGGGTCAGGGCCACGCGCCGGTTCACGATCGGGACCCCGAACATCTCCTCGACCTCGGCCGCGGCCAGGCTCAGGTTCCGGGCCAGGGTCGTGACCCGGTCGAAGACGTACGCCTCGATGGCGGCCGGGTCCTTGGAGGGACACCCCAGCATCGAGATCCCGAGCGTCACGGTGCGGATGTCGAGGTGCTCGGCCTCGACCATCCGCAGGGTCTCCGTCACCTCGTCCGGACGATACAGCATGGTCGTCCCGGGATGCCAAGGGTTTCACACGCGGTGCATGGCCCGCAGGATCGCCTCGTGAAAGACGGCCGTCTCGGCGCCGATGTCCCGGCCCGCCGACTCCACCCGGTCCTTGAACGTACGGAACGACAACCCCGCGTGGAGTGTCGCGAGGTTCACGACCAGGATCATGCTGAAGAAGTCGCTCACGATGGTCTGGCTGATGTCCTGGATGTCGGCCCCGCAGTCCGAGACGGCGGACGTGATGGCCGCCGCCACGCCCGGGCGGTTCATCCCCGCGGCCACCACGACCGCGCGGGCCGGCTCCTGGTCCCGCGCCTCCTGGAGCGCGGCCGGGAGGCGGTCGTCCCGCACCGGCGACCCTTCCGGGATCGAACGTTCCCCGCTGCCGGTGAGGCCGGAAAGCGCCCGCGAGACCTCCTCGGTCACCAGCGCCGGGAGGTCCGGGGCGGCCGGGCCCTTGGCGCCGCTGTGCGGGTCCCGGGGGATGTCCTCGGACGAGGGGACGCTCCCCCCGCCATAGACCAGGCGAATCCCCCGGCGGGAGGCGTATTCGCGGGCCAGAGGGGTCACGATCATGCCGCGGACCACCTCGACCACGCCGTCCCGCGCAAGGGCCTCGATGTCGGCTTCCGTGACGACCTTCTTGCTCATGGGACCCCGGAAGATGCGGGACCGTCCGGTCCGGTCACCGCGGCGGCCACCACCTGGAAGCGATCCACAATCGCCACGACCGCCGCGTCCACCGGGTAGTGGGGGGCCTCGCCCACCTCGAGGGTTGGCTCGATTCCCACCCGGGCCGCGTGTCCGTATGCGATCACCACGTCCTCTCCCGGGCCCGCGCCCAGGATGTCCGCGGCGACCACGCCGTCGTGCAGCCCGCGCGGCTCCTCGGCCTCGTCCGAGACCGCCCCCCCCGACCGGACCAGGTCATCGAGGTGATAGGGCCGCACCAGGAGGAGCCGGAGCCCCTGAAGCCCGTCCCACTTGACCGAGGCCCACACGGTCCCCACGACCCGCGCCATGAACATCGCCGCGCCCCAAAGACCCCGCCACCGCACTGTCCCACCAACCGGCGGGGCTGTCAATCCCGCCGCACGACCCGCTCGGGGATCCACCACCGGACGCCTCCTTGGAGACGCGAGCGCCGCTCGCGGCTCCAAAGGATCCGCGAGGTCACCGTCCCATCAAGAAGGCCCGATGCGGGTCCGAGGCTGATTCTCCCCCTGGGCGATTTTGCTACGCCGGTTGCCACACTTCACCCGCCGAAAAGGGCATTTTTCGGCGCAAAACGGAGCATGGACCGGGAACCCTGCGATTCCCGGAAACCCGCGTCCTGCCTTGATTTTCTTGGGTGCCCAGGGACGGAATTGAACCGCCGACGCAGGGATTTTCAGTCCCTCGCTCTACCGACTGAGCTACCTGGGCCCTGCCGGAAACGCAGGTGCTATTTAGCCCGACAGCGGAGACAAGTCAAGGGGTCCGATGGTGC
>DYKK01000138.1 GCA_020722625.1 Anaeromyxobacter dehalogenans | reverse complement strand
ACCCACCCCCGACCGACCGACCCGGGGGGCCCACCTACCCACCCCCGACCGACCAGCCCGGGAGACCCCCGTCGGGCCAGGCAGACGCGGGTCGGCCCGTCCGGACCCCACCGGTCGTCCCCCCGCTGGACCTGACGGTCCCGCCGCCCCTTTCGGGGCCTTCCGCGCGTCCGCGAGGGGGGGCGCCGATCATCGAGGACGAGGGGCCGGCGCAGGTCGTCCGGAGGGCTCGCGACGGGGGCGCCCCGGGGACGGCGTCCCGGCTGAGGGACGAGGAGCGAGCCGCCGGGGGCGGGCATGGGTCCGGCCCACCCACTCCCCCCCCGCCGCCTGCCGAGACGAGCGCCGAGGTCCCCGAGTCGTCGCAAGGACACCGGGTGGACGAACCGTTCAGGACGCTCGACGCGGAACCCGCGTTCGATCGGTTCTCGTGGGTCGGGCCGGAGTTCAAGGGTTCCTCCGGGGAAACCGCGCAACCGCCCACCGATCACCCGCACGGGACCGGGCCGGCGGGTGGACCTCCGCCGCAACCCGGGTTGGCGGAGACCCGGAAGCAGTCGTTTTCGTTTCCCGACCTCGACGTCGGGCCCGGTCCGGAGGCGGAGGCCGCGGACGGGACCGGCGCGCGGGCGGGCGATGTCCTCGTGGGTCCCGAGTCGCTGGACCTGTCGTTCGACGACCTGTCACTCCCCGAGCCGGTGGCCGGGGAAGCGGGCGGGGCGCCCCGGGAGGCCGGTGAAGGTGGGAGGCGGCCTGGCGGGCTGGAGGGTCTGGGAGGAGGCGGCCAGGAACTGGAAGGGCTCGACATCGAGTCGGTCTTGACGGAGGAATCCGAGCCGGAGGTCTCGATCCCCTGGGGAGGCGACGAAGCGGCGCCCGGGCCTGCGATCGGAAGCCCGGAGCGGACGCCGGACAAGGTCCCGGGGGGCGGCGTGGTTGGGGGGGGGCGGCCGGTCGCGGACGAGGGTCTGGGCCTGCCGGATCAGTGGCTCGACCTTCCCGAGGGCCAGGCCGAGGGGGGACCTTCGCCCGCCGAGGACCTGCCGGGGTTGGACCTCGATGGGTTCCCCGGGGGAGCGGGGTCCGCTCCGGGCGCTGACCTGGGACCCGACCTCGCCGTGGACATCGGCGTCCGGGAGGCGCCCGGGGTTCCCCCCATCGAACCCGTGGGTCCGGCGAGACCCTCGCAGGGCGCCGCGGTCCGGCCGGTCCCCCGCGGCCGCGCGGGCGCGACCGGGCTGCGGGTTGCGCTCCTCGGGGCGTTTCTCGTCGTCCTGGTCGGCGTGATCCTGGGTCAGACACAATATGGATATTTCGGATTCAATCTGTTCGTCCCGAGCGACGAGACGCTCGCAACGGGGAGGCGGGCGATCCCGCCTCCGGGAGCGACGGTCGGAATCGCCAGGGACACGCCCGAGGCGTACCGGAACGAGATCGTACGGCTCGAGGCCGTTCTGCGCGAGGATCCGGACAACGCCAGGGCCAAGGCGGACCTGCTCGAGGTCATGATGCGGTTCCGCGAGCGGTTCCCGGCGGTCACCGCGGCGGACGAGAAGATGGATCGCCGCCTGAAGCAGCTCGTGCGAGAGGCGCAGGTGACCGGACAGAAGGCCTCGATGGTCCGGGTGCTCGACCTGGTCAACGCGGGTCAGTTCGCGGAGGCGCGCGCCGTCCTGGACGGGATGGTGGTCGCCACGGCTCAGGACGCGGACGTCCTCTACTTCTACGGCAAGATCGCGCTGGGTCAGGAAAAGTTCGAGGAGGCCCAGAAGTACTTCGAACTGGCCCTGTTGAAGAACCCGGCGTCCATCGCGGCGAAGTACTTCCTCGCACGGACCAGGATCGCCCGGGGCGAGGCCGGGGACGGACGCAAACTGCTCGACGAGATCCTGGCCCAGGAGCCGGGACACCTGGCGAGCAAGGTGCTTCTCGCCGAAATGGCGCTCGGTGACAAGGACACGGAGACCGCGTCCCGGCTGGCCGGAGAGGTCGTCCTGAAGGCGGATTCCCAGGCGTATGCCGACGAGTTGTTCGAGGCGCACCGGGTGCTGGCGGGGGTCCACGAGGCCGAAGGCCGCGCGTCCGAGAGGGCGTCCGAACTCCGGGCCGCGCTCGCCCTGCGCCCGACCCACCAGGAGACGGCGGTGGCCCTCGCCGGGTTGCTCCTCGAAGAAGGAAAGCACGAGGACGCGATCTCGGTGCTGGAACCTTGCTGGAAGGAAGGCTGCGATTCTCTGGCCTTCCTGACGACCTACCTCGAGGCCGTCCTGGCCGCCGGGCAGGACCAGCGGGCCGCGGAGGTGATGGCCCGGGGCGCCGAGAAGCATCCGAAATCTCCGGACTTCGCGATCATCCAGGGCCGTCACCTCCTCGACCTGGAGCGACCGCGGGCGGCGACCACGGCCTTCGAGTCGGCCGTCGCCACGGCCCCGGACTCGGTGGATGCCTATCTGCTGCTCGCCGAGGCCCTCGGCAGGGATGGGAAGGTCGGCGAGGCGGTTCGACGGCTCGGCGAGGGCGTGAACCGGGTCCGGGATCGTGCCCCCCTGTTGCGGAAGATGGCCTCGCTGTACCGCGACATGAGGGACTTCGTGTCGGCGGAGGAGACGCTTCGCCGGGTGCTCGTCGTGGACCCCTCGAACGTGGAGGTCCAGGAACAACTGGGGCTCGTCGTGCTGGCCCTGGGACGCGCGGAGGAGGCCGTGGCGGTGCTCGGGGCCCTCCACGCGAGGCAGGCGCTCGGTCGCGAGGGGGTGCTGGGACTGGCCCGTGCCTACCTGACACTGGGCAAGCCCGGCAAGGCACGGGAGGTCCTCGCGCGGCTCTATGGCAAGGCCGAGGACGACCCGATGGTGGCGACCGAGTACGGCCGGGCCCTCGCCGAGTCGGGCCAGGTCCGGGAGGCCGAGGACGTGCTCACGAAGGTCCTCCAGAACAGAGCCTCCTTCGCCCCGGCCCACCACGCCATGGGACAGGTGAACCAGATCAAGGGCGAGACCAAGGCGGCGGTGGAGCACTTTGTGCGCGCGGTCCAGATCGATCCGCGCGACACGCGATATCGCCTCGACCTGGCGAGGGTGCTGAAGAAGCAGGGGACCGACGAGGCCATCCGGGACGCGATGACCCACCTCGATTTCGTGGTGGCCGCGTACGGGCGGGGCGAGGTCCCGGTCGAGGACCGGCAGGCCGATGCGTACGTGCTGAGGGGGGAGATCCTGTTCGCGCAGCAGAAATACGCGGCCGCGATGAAGGACTTCGAGGCCGCCCTGGCGCTCGAACCGGCCCGGATGGACATCCTGGTCGGGTTCGGCCGTGCCCTGTACGAACTGGCCCGGTACGAGGAGGCGACGCCGTACTTCCGGCAGGTCCTGGGCCGGGACAGGACCCATCCGGACGCCAACTACTTCCTGGGTCGGATCCTGCTGCGGAACGGCGACGTCGAGGGGGCCAAGGCCCTGTTCGAGCGGGTGGCCCAGCGCAGTCCCGGCCGGTACCCGGATGCCTTGCGGCTGCTCGGGTTGATCTACCGGGACCAGAACCTGAAGCCGCTCGCGAGGAAGTCGTTCGCGGCCTACCTCCAGCACGCCCCCCGGGGGACCGCCGAGGCCGAAGAGGTCCGCCGCATCCTGGACCGGATGCGGTGACGTCCGTGGCGGTCGTCATGGGGTCCGTCCGAGTCCCGCAATCGCCCTCAGGACCTTCCGGATGACCTCCGGGTCGAGGACCTTTCCCCCCGAGGCGGCCCATTCGGCGAAGAAGGTGTCTCGGGCGGTGCCGGCCTCGGTCGTCACGATGGCGCCGGTGACGTTGATCCCGTGGCGATAGAGGATGTCCGCGAGCACATGCAGGAGGCCGGGAGTGTCCGGGCCGGCCACCCGGAACACGGTGCGGTCCGGGAGCGACGTGTTGTCCACCTCGGCCACCATCTCGGCCCCCCGGGGGCGCAAGGCCTCGCGGACCCGACCCTGGATCCGGCGGGCGACCGTCGGGTCCGCGGCGGACGCGAGGATGCGGTGGGCCAGGGCCTCCCTCGCCTCGCCGGATTCGCCGATGCCCCCCCCCGGGTCGGTCACGCGGAACTGGTCGAGGACCAGGGGAAGGGCCGCGACGCCTCCCGTCCCGATCGAGAAGATGCGGGCCTCCTGGATCGACAGGCCTTGCAGGGTCATGGCGCCGCTCAATCGAGAGAGGAGTCCCATCTCGTCCTGGCCGAGATAGGTGACATCGAGGTCCGGCGAGGGACATCCGGGCGACGCCACCGCCTCGACGATCACGCGGGGGCCTCGAGTCCGGACGGCCTCGAACTCGACGAGGTACGAGGCGAGTCGGTGGGGGTCGAAGGCCATCAGGAGGCGCTCGGGCAGGGCGCGGATCAGACCGTCCGGCCAGTCGCTTCCGGGAGGGAGCCGCGAGGACCACGCGCGGAGACGGGTCCGCCTCGCCTCCGCCTCGGCCCCCCAGCCGTCCACGCCGTCTCCGGCGGCGAGTCTGCGCCGCACCGCCGACCAGGCCCGCCCGAGGAGCGCCTCCCGGAAGGTCGTGGCGGTCTCCGGGCCGAGCGACCGCAGGTCGGCGGTGCCGAGGAGCAGCACCAGGTCGAGCCGTTCCGCGTTCCCGAGGACCCGCGCGAGTCGATCGAGGACCTCCGGCGATTCGCAGTCGAGGGTGGTGGACGCGTCGGGGAGGACCATGTGGTGCCGGCACAGGAAGGCCACGAGGTCCGCCTCGTCGCGAGGGAGGCCCAGTTTCAACGCGGCCACCCTGGCCAGGCGGGCCCCGACCTCCGGGTGAACCGACCGGAAACGCGAGAGCGGTGCGCCGCCCGACCCTTGCGCACGGGCGGGGGACGGGCGGGTCCCCGAGGCCCCGACCGTCATGGTCTTCCCGAGGTCGTGCAGGAGCGCGGCGAGGAGCAGGGGGACCCGGTGGCGTTCGCCCGACCGGATCGCCTCCTCGGTCCCGGGGGCCGTGGGCGCGACGCCGTCCACGATGTCAGCGGCCTCGGCCGTGGCGAGAACCAGGTGACGGTCCAGCGTGAAGGCGTGGACCTCGTCGCCCACCACCATGCCCACGGCCCGGTGGAACCCCGGGACCACGCGATGCAGGACCCCGGTCCGCAGGAGGGTGTCGAGCGCGGGCCTGGGGCGGCGCGCCGAGAGGATGTCCAGGAAGGCGCGTGTCGCGACCGGAGGCACCCGGCTCGTGACGCCCGTGGGCGGAGACGGAGGGAGAGGAATGGGGGACGCGCGGACGCGCCTGTCGCGGGACAAGGCCATCCGGCTCGCGAGGTCGTCCGTGGGGACGGCGGGCCCCGCTCGCCCGAGGACTGCGTCCACCAGGACCTTGAGGAGGCCGGAAACCTGCATCCGGGACACGGCCAGGTCGCGCTCGAACGCCACGGGGGTATAGGACGGCACGCGCTGCCGTTCGAGGATCCAGGCGGCCTCCCGGGTGAAGCGGTCACGAGGGAGGCCGGCCACGTCCAGCAGGAGGCGGGCGGTCAGAAGGGCCGCGCGGGCCTCGTCGAGAACGGGCCCGCGTCGGGCGACCTCCTGCAGCATGGTCGGGACCGGGCCCCGCGCCAGAATCCGGTGCGTCCCGAGCCCGGCCCACCGCTGGAACCAGCCGAGGGCCGCGAGGTCCCGCAGGCCGCCCTGGCCGGACTTCACATCGGGTTCGGCCGCGAACAAGTCCAGGTGGCGCGCGCCCGTCCGGGCCTCGTCCTCGCGCCGGATCAGGCGGGCGAGCCGGCGGACATGGCGGTCCGGAAGTCCGGCGATCGCCTCGCGGAGTTCCTCGGCCGACGAGGGGGAGCCGGCCACGAACCGACTGTCCAGGAGCGAGGCCAGGACCCGCGCGTCCCGCGCCGCGAGCCTCTGCGCCCGGCTCGGCGAATAGACCGCGACCCGTGCCCGGATCCCGATGTCCCACAGCGCGCGGACCGCGGCGGAGATCGCGTCCACCGGCCCCCGGGGCTCGGCGCCGCTGTGGAGGAGCACGCAGTCCACGTCCGAGTGAAGCGAGAGCCCCGCGCGTCCGTAACTGCCGAGGGCCAGCACCGCGAACCGGCAGTCCCCGGCGACCCACGGCCGAAGCGCCGTCCGGAAAAAGCGGTCCAGGGTCCGCGAGAGGGTCGCGGAGGTCGTGGGCCCGTCCGAGCGGCCCGACCGGAACCGTTCCAGGGCCCGTGACCGGGACCGTTCCAGCCGACTGGCGAGGTCCCGCGGGTCGGTCGCGGGCGGCGGGGTCATGCCGGCCCCCGAGGGTCTCCGGGGGCCGGGGCCGGTCCAGCCGGGGTAAGGCCGACCCAGACCACCTCGTGGCGCGTGCGATCGATCCGCATCCGATCGAAGACCTCGCGGCGACCGTCCGGGAGGGCGTCCAGATACCACCGCCGGAAGTCGCGGGCCAGGACTTCAAGCCCGACCGCGTCCAGGAAGGCATCGAGGTCGCCGGGGAACCGGAACGGACCGACCGGGGACACTGCGTCCAGGCAGGCGGGGGGCGGCGGTGCCCAGGGAGCGATCGAGTGGCGCAAGGACTCGAAGACCATGCGGACCGACCGGAGGCGGCCCTCGACCACGGACCCGGCCGAGTGGGGCGTGGCCAGGAAGCAGCGCGAGACGAGGTCCGGGGCGGGGGTGGGCTCTCCCTCCCAGACATCGAGGCAGGCGAGGAGGGGAGCCCCGGAGACCAGCGCCCTGGCGAGGGCCTCGGTGTCCACGACCGCTCCGCGGGAGGTGTTGATCAGGACGCGGGCACGCCGGGCGATTCGATCAAGGACGGACTCCGAGACCATGTGGCGGGTGGGCCATCGGCTCTGGGAGGGCGTCGTGAGCGGCACGTGGAGCGTCACCACCTCGCACTCGAGGACCGCGTCCAGCGGGGCGCTCGCGAACCCGTCCCGCTCGGCTCGCGGCGGGTCGTGGGCGATCCACGGGACCCCGATGCGGTCCAGGCGGGCCGCGAGGGCCGACCCGCAGTTCCCGCACCCCCAGATCCCGACGCGCCAGGACCGCGGGTCGGCCCCGGCGTGGCGCGCCGCGAGCAGGATCGCGGCGAGCGTGAAGTCCGCGACCCCGTCCGACGTGGCCCCGGGGGCGTGGAAGAACGGGATGGGGCGCCCCTTCCGGCGGCGATGCGCTTCGAGGGCCGCGAAGTCCACGTGGTCGGTCCCGATCGTCGGGGAGGCGACCGCGACGAGGTCCGGCATCGCGTCCAGGAGCGGCGGACCGATCGGGGTCACGCTGCGCGTGACCAGCACCTGGGCCTCTCGCAGGCATTTCGGGTCGGAGCGGACCGCGAGCCCGTCGAAGGTCACGACCCGCCCGAGGCGCGAGAAGACCTCGACCCCGTGAGGGATCCGGGCGTCCACGGCCACGCGGAGTTCCGTCTCCACGCCGAGACCTCCGGAAGGAGAAAGCCCCCGCACGGGCGACATGGTATCATCGTCGCGGCGTTCACCCGCGACGAGGGAGTGGGATGGAGACCCCGGAACCGCGATACCGCTGCTACCACTGCCACGAGGAACTGGTCTTCGAGGTCAAGATCGGCCGGCGGGACATGTGTCCGAATTGTGGGGCCTACCTGCACTGCTGCTACAACTGCAAGTTCTGGAACCCCGACGTCCACAACCAGTGCACGGAGAACCAGGGCGAGTTCATCCGGGACCGGGCGGAGGGCAACTTCTGCCTGTATTTCACCTTCCGCACGATCGCCGAGGAAGGGGTGGACGAGGCGGCCCAGGCCCGTTCCCGCCTCGAAGCGATGTTCGGCCGCGGGCCGGCGCGCCAGGCCCCGCGTTCCGCGGACGAGGCCCGGGCCCGGCTCGACGCCCTCTTCAAGAAATAGACCTTGCAATCCGAAACGTTGTGCGTCGTCTTGGCACCGTGAGGCGCGCGCCTCTAGACTGAAAGCCGGCGACCCGTCTCGATGAGGTCGGCGGCGGCGGGTGGGTCACGAGAGGAGGTGCGACGATGGCGCCCGGGGCTTTCTTCGCGGACATGGTGGAGGCGAGGGTTTCCCTGACCCAGTCGGACACACCCGGCCGCTCGACGCGCGGCCGGATCCTCCGGGTCGGACCGGACGGGATCGAGGCCCATCTGGACGTGGTGCCGGCGGGCCGGTTCTCGTGGCTCGAGTTCGAGTTGCCCGATTCCGGGTACCGGGTCAAGGCACTCGGCGAGATGGCGGGCCTGCTGGCCACGGCCGGCGAGAGTCGCGTGCTCTTCCGGTTCAAGCACCTTTTCCCCCGAGACCGCGCCGCCCTGGGTGACTTCCTGACGCACCGCGCCGCCGCGTAGGGCACCGTGCGCCGAACCGCCATCGGCCTCCCTCGGACAATCGCCGGCACCAGCATCCTCGACGTTGGGGAGTCCGCATCCGGGGTCGGGGGTCCGGGATCCGGCATCCGGTGTCGCGATGTACGTGGGTTTGTCGTCATGCC
>DYKK01000488.1 GCA_020722625.1 Anaeromyxobacter dehalogenans | reverse complement strand
CCCGGGCACCACGGGCGCGGGCGCGGGCGTGTTGCAGGTCGGCCAGTTGAACAAGAACGCCGCGACCTGGACGCACGGCGTCACGGCCTTCTTCACGAACGGCGCCGAGCGGATGCGGATCGACAACGCCGGGCGGGTCGGGATCGGGGTCACGGCCCCGGGGGCCAAACTGGAGGTCTCGGGGGACCTGCGAACCATCAACCCCGGCGCCAACTGGGACAACCTGAGGCTGTGGTCCGACGGCGTCCACTCGTACATCGTGTCCAGCGGGGATGAAAGCGGTCTGTGGATCCGGTCGAGCGGCGAACAGGTCCACCTGGACGACCACGTGCACGTCGCCGGGAACCTCGGGGTCGGGACCAGTGCACCTGCGTACAAACTGGACGTCCAGGGCACGGGCAGGTTCACGGGCGAGACCATCATCGGCGGCCACCTGCACGCCGGCCAAAGCAACGAGGTCTGGACCGACGCGAACGCGCTCTACTTCAACTATCGCGGGGCCGCGCAGAACACCTATTTCTGCAACACGGCCGGCTCCTGTCCGGTCGGCATCTCCTCGGCCGGCACCGTCTCGACGAAGAACCTGCGAATGACCGGCTCCGCGTACACCGACCAGATGGACCGCATCGTGCCGTTCTACGTGAGGGGAACGGGCCTCAACTACTCGGCGAACCGCCGCGTGGTCGTGGGCAACAGCGTCCTGGTTGACGCCGCGGCCCGCGGCCTCACGCTGACCCTGGTTCGCAAGTCGGACATGGCGCACGTTTCCTCGACGAACTACGACACGTACGGCGACGCGAACGCCTCCAACAACCTGGCGACCGCGCTCGCGAACCTGGGACGCGACACCATCGGGATCCTCACCTCGTTCGACGCCTGGGAGGGCAACGTGACCCCGAACCTCAAGGCCCAGTTCGAGCGCCTCGGCCTCTTCAAGGCCTTGGGGACCGCGCCGGGGGCGAGGAGGCCGTATGCCGCGGTGTTCGAGGCTGCGAACGCAGGGCAGCGCAGCGCGCGGGTCATCGAGGTCGAGCACTCGAACGACGCGAACGAGCCGTACGCGGAGATCGCGGGCTGGTTCGCGAACGGGACCATCGCCCAGGCCGCGCAGCCGAACGCGCTCACCAACTCGATCGGGTCGCTGACCGGCGTGCTCGTGGACGAGGCCGGCAACGTGGGTGTGGGCACGACCTCGCCTGACAAGAAGCTCACCGTGGCGGGCGACCTGAAGGTCACCGGTCAGATCTGCACGCCCGCGGGGTGCGGTTCCGGGCTCAACTACTGGGCCCTGTCCGGGTCGAATCTGT
>DYKK01000137.1 GCA_020722625.1 Anaeromyxobacter dehalogenans | reverse complement strand
GTACGTCCGCGCCATTTCGACGATGGGTCGCGGAGTGGCGCGAGCAGTGCTCGCGTCTCCAGGGGAACCGCCTGTGCCACAGCGCGGCAGGCTCCATCATCTTCCCGGCCTTGAAATCCGGGTCAACCACGACCATAATCCCGCTCGGGTCGTTGCAGGTGGTGCGGAGTTGAAGATCGCGGTTCCGACCGATGATGGTGTGAGGGTCTCCCAGCGGTTCGGCCGGGCGTCCTCGTTCGTGGTCGCCGAGGTGCAGATCGGGGGGGTTTTGGCTCGGCAGGTCCGTGCGAACCCGGTGGGTTCGCGGGTGCGCGAGGGCCTTCCCCGGCGCCGCACCCGGCGGGGACGCGAGCGCCAGGTCGTGGTGGCGGACCTGCTCTCCGACTGCCGCGCCGTCATCGCCTACTCGATCGGCCAGAGGATGCGGAGCGCGATGGAACGCCAGGGGGTCGAGGTGGTGATCACCTCGGAGGTCCTGGTGGACCGAGCGCTCGCCCTCTTCTCGCTCGCGGCGCTCCAGGACGAGTCCCGCGTGGACCCGGAGGACGAGGAACTCGACCCGGCACCGCCCCTGGAAATGCCCGACGATTTCGACGGATGAGTGACGGGTCCACCGATCCCCCGGGCTCGCGGAGCGACCGGATCGACGCGGAACACCTCGTCGTGAGGCTGGGCGGAACCCCCGCCCTTGATGACTGCGACCTGCGCCTCGAAAAGGGACTCCTCCACGGCCTCGCCGGGCCCGGCGGGTCCGGGAAGACCACGCTCCTCAAGACCCTCGCCACCCTGCGGTTCCCCGACTCGGGGACCGTCACGCTCTTCGGCGTCCGCGTGGACCCGGCCGACCGCGAGGGTCTCCGTTCCCTGCGCTCCCGGATCGGGATGCAGTTCCAGAACCTGGCCCTGTTCGATTTCCTGGACGTGGGAGGCAACGTCGCGTTCCCCGTCCGGCAGGACCCGAATCCCCCTCCGCCCGACGTGGTCGAGGCCGAAGTGGAGTCCCTGCTCGCCGCGATGGGCCTGGCCGGCACGGCGCGCCTGCGGCTGAACGAGATCTCCGGGGGCATGCAGCGCAGGGTGGCCCTGGCCAGGGCCGTGATGGGCCGGCCCGACCTGTGCCTCCTCGATGACCCGTCCTCCGGGCTGGATCCGGTGAACTCGTCGCGCATCTTCGAGCGGATCCGGGCCATCCAGCGGGAGCGGGGGACGACCATGGTCGTGGCCTCCCACGACGTGGACCGCCTGGCGCGCGTGTGCGACCGCCTCCATGTTCTGCGGGCCGGGCGCGCGGTCTTCAGCGGGACCCTGGCCGAGGCCGCGGAGTCGGCCGACCCCGACGTCCGGACCTTCTTCCCGCGCCCCCTGGCGGCGTGAGAGGTTCCATGAAGGCACTGGCCCGGTTCTCGTCGGTCCCGGTCGCGGCGGCGGGCCGGACCCTCCTCGCGGCCTGCCGCGTCGTGGGCGGGATGAGCACCCTCCAGGTCCGCATCCTGCGCGCGACGTTTTCCGCCGACCACGACTACGACGAGACGCTCCGCCAGTTTCACCAGGTGGGGGTGCGGTCCGTGGGCGTGGTGGTGGCCACGGCGCTCCTGACCGGGGCGATCATGGTCATCCAGAGCGGCGACTTCGTCGAGCGCACCGGGGCGACCTCCCTCGTGGGGTGGGCCGCCGGGACCGCGGTCCTGGCCGAGGTGGGGCCCATCCTCATCGGGCTCATGTTCTCGGGCCGGGTCGGGGCCAACAACACCGCGGAACTCGGGGCCATGGTGATCACGGACCAGGTGGACGCGGTGCGCCTCCTGGGCCTGGACCCGGTCCGCTACCTGGCCGTGCCCCGGTTCCTGGCGATGATCGTGATGCTGGTGCTTCTGACGTGCGTGGGGGACCTCTTTGCCCTGCTGGGGGGCGCCGTGACGTGCCAGGTCCTCCTCCAGATCGATATGCATGTCTTCTGGCAATCTGTCTTCGAAAGTCATCTTCTGAACTACTTCGCCATGGGTCTCGTCAAGGGATTCGCGTTCGGCGGCGCGATCGCCGTGGTCTCGTGCCACTATGGCCTGGCCGTGAAGGGGGGCGCCGAGGGCCTGGGTCGCGCGGTCAACAACTCGGTGGTGACCGCGGCCATCGCCATCTTCGTCGTGAACTTCGTGATCTCGGCCCTGTGGGGAGGGGGGGGATGACGGTGTCGTTCCCGGGATTGCAAGCCGTTGCGCGCGTCTTCGGCCTGCTCGGCGAGACCTTGTGGTCTCTCGTCCGGCGACCTCCGCCCCGCAGCGCGGTGGTCGCCCACCTGTTCAACACCGGGAACCGGTCGCTCGTCTTTCTGGCCGTCACCATGGGTTTCCTGGGGATGATCAGCGTCTATCAGGGGTGCCTCCAGGCGATGAAGGTCCTGCCGGACCTCTCGAACGCGGGGGCCGTCTTCATCATGGCGATGGTCCGCGAGTTCGGGCCCACGATCACGGCCATGATGCTCGCGACGCGCGTGGGGACCGGGATCGCGGCCGAGATCGCGGTGATGACCGTCACGGACCAGGTCGAGGCCCTGAAGGTCAACAACACGGACCCGGTCGCCTACCTCGTCGCCCCGCGTTTCGTGGGCTTCCTGGTCATGATGATCCTATGCACCGTGTATTCGTGCGCGGTCGCCATCCTCGCGGGACTCCTGATGGCCGATCTGAGATTTCAGGTCAACCCGAACACCTTCCTGTCGCTCGGGTTCACCCGCTGGTCCGACCTCTCCGTCGGGCTCACAAAGACGGTCGCTTACGGGGTCGCGATCCCCATCCTCGCCGCCGACTCGGGGTTCCGGGCCGGCGGCGGGTCCGAGGGCGTGGGCTGGGCCACCACGCGCGCGGTCGTGAACGCCCTGTTCGCCATCATCGCGCTCGACTTCCTGATCGCGGGGGTCGGGTACCTCCTGGTCCGGGGGGCGTGACGTGATCGAGTTCATGGGCCTGACGAAGTCGTTCGGAGACCACCGGGTCCTCGACGGCGTGGACCTCGCGATCCGGGACGGGGAGATCACGTACATCATCGGGACGAGCGGGACCGGCAAGAGCGTGCTCGTGAAGCATGCTGTGGGCCTCTTGCGGCCCGATTCCGGCCGCGTCCTCATCGAGGGGACGGACGTGAGCGACCTCCCCGAGCGGGCCTGGGCGCCGATCCGGCGCCGATACGTCCTCGTGTTCCAGCATTCGACCCTCTTCGATTCGATGACCCTTCGCGAGAACGTGGCCCTCCCGCTGCGCAAGCACCGGGGCCTGTCGCGGGCGGAGGCGCGGGAGCGGGCGATGGACTACCTCCGCCTGGTCCGCATGGAAGACCGCGCCGACCGGATGCCGGCCGAGGTGGGGCCCTCCGAGCGCAAGCGCGTGGCCATCTCGCGCGCCCTGACGCTCGATCCCCACTGCGCGATCCTCGACGAGCCGACGACGGGACTGGACGTGATTGCGAGCGCGACCGTGGACGACCTGATTCGCCGCCTCTCGCGCGAACTCGGCCGGACGGTGGTCGTGGTCTCTCACGACCTGCGCTCCATCTTCGGCGTTGCGGACCGGATCGTGTTTCTGTATAAGGGCCGGGTGTGGCTGGACGGTCCTCCGGACGTCTTTCGTGTGTCGGACGACCCGGTCGTCCGCCAGTTCATTCAGGGGGACCCGAACGGCCCGATCGTGTGAGAGGGTGTCCCTTGAGCGGCTCCGACCAGGGAACCGCGATGGAGGGGAAGGTGGGGGCGTTGATCCTCGCCTCCCTCGCCATCCTGGTTGCCTTCATCCTCCTGCTCGGCGATTTCCGGTGCTCGGATGACGCGATCCTGTTCGTGGACGTCCCGACGAGCGGCAACCTGAAGACGGGGGCCCCGGTGAAGGTGGCCGGCGTCACGGTGGGCAAGGTCGCGAAGGTGGACCTGTGGGGGGGGCGGCGGGACCCCGAGCACGGGGACAGGCCGGTCCAGGTCCGCGTGACCCTGAAGGTCCGCGCGGACGTCCCCGGGATGATCCACGAGGACGCGCGGTTCTTCGTCACCACCCTCGGGGCCCTGGGCGAGAAGTACATCGAGGTGGACCCTGGCAGTCCGGACCGGCCGGTCCTCGCGAGCGGGGCGGTCGTCGAGGGGGTCGGACCGATGCGCCTGGAACTCCTGGGGGAGGACGCCGGGACCATCGCGCGGGAACTGTCGGCCCTCCTGCGAGAGAACCGCGAGGAGGTCCGGACCGTGATCCGGACCGGCCGAGAACTGATGGCCACCGCCTCCGCGATCCTGGCCGAGAACCGCGAGGACCTCCGCGCCTCGGTGCGCACGGCGCGGGAAACGCTCGAGAACCTCGCCCGCATCAGCCGGGCCGTCGGGGAGGCGGCCGGGGACGGGGCGGACCTCCGCCGGCTCCTGGCCTCGGCCCGCGCGGTGGCCGAGAAGGTCGAGGCCGTGGTCGCGCCCGCGCTGGATCGGGTCCCTGGCGTCCTGGACCGCGCCGGCCGGACCCTGGACGAGGCCGCGGGGCTCCTCGCGGAGGGGCGGGAGGCCCTGGCCGAGGGTCGGCCCAGGGTCCTCGCGACGCTCGATCACGTGGAGCACCTGGCCCGGTCCGCGCGGGACGGCAAGGGGAGCCTCGGGGCACTGCTCGCGGACCGCGAGATCTACGACGACCTCGTGGAACTTTTGAAGGACATCAAGCGCAATCCCTGGAAACTCTTCATGAAACCATAGGGGTTTGAGGGAGTCCCAGTTGAGGATCGCTTCCAGCCCGTCTCTCCGCCTCCATGGGGACGCGAGCGCCCACTCGCGCCCGATTCGCAGGACCACCCGATCCCCGTGGACGGGGTGCGTCATCCTGGTCTTGACCATGGCCGCACACGCCCGCGCCGACGAGGCGGGGGATGCATTCGCTCGGCTGCGGGCCTCGGACGACCTGCTGGCTCGAGGGAGGCTCGGGCAGGCGTATTCGGGGTACCTGGACCTGGCCAACCGATATCCGACGTGGTGGGCTCCGGTCCTGAAGGCCGGGATCGCGGCGAGGGCACTTCGCCTGGCCGCCGAGACCTCGATGACCGCGGTGGACCGCGCGGTCTCGGTCGCGTCCGGGGAACCTTTCGTCGCGTTCGTCCGCGCGCTGACGGCGCTGGAGGTCTCGGGCGGACAAGCCGGCGCGGGCCTCGAACCGGGCACGGAAACGAACCTCACGCCTTCCGACCTGGCCGTCCGCCTGGCCATGGCCCGCGGGAAGCGGCTGGAACAGCAAGGGGATCGCGACGCGGCGCTCCGGGAATACCGGTGGATCACGGCCTGTTGTACCCGGTGTGTGGCCGCGGCGTGGCGTCTGGCCGTCCTCGGGGGGTCGAACGAATGCGAAGGAGCGATGAGCCTGTTTCCGCCCCGGTGGCGGAGGGCCGCTGGACCCCCGGCGGGAAGGGGACCCGGGTCCAGGCAGAACCAGAATCCGCCGCCGGATGCAGTGACAATAGACGGTGCCAGGGGGCAGTCTCAGTGACAGTGTCAGGGTCAGAGCCGCGTTGGACGCGGGGGCCGGCGCATGACGACGACGCCACGTCCGCCGCGACGTCGGACCCCGGACCCCGGATCCCGGCCTCTGGGATGAGGCGAATCGCGGCCGGCACGAAATCGTGCACCAATCAAGGTCCTTCGTCGTGCCGCCGAGTTCGCGGTGCCGGATCGTGGGATGAAAAAATCCTGTTGACCCGCGGATCGCGGACCCGCACAATAGGTTGGTTCTGGCGCCGGGGCGTGCCGGGTTCCGGGCGGCCTCGAGGAGGCCCTGACTTCGGGAGAAGACGATGTTCATCGGGCTGATCATCGCGGTCATCGGCGGTCTGGTGGGATTGATCGGGGCCTTCGCGGTCCCGTGGGTGGACCCGGACGTGGTCCACTTCCAGGACCCGGCCCTGTTTCGGGGGCAGGTCTGGTGGCCCGGGGCGGCGGCCCTGGCCGCGATCGCGGTCGCGACCGTCGCGGCGGCCACCGGGTTCTTCGTCGTGTTCCGCAAGAAGGTGGCCCTGGCCGGGCTCATCGCGACGGTGGCCGCCCTGGTCTTCCTCGTCCTCACGCCCTTCGTGATCCGGACGACCGTTCACAAGATGGTGGACGACGGGACGCTGATCGAGACGACCCGCCTCGCCATGTTCTATGGCTATCACCTGGCCTTCCTCGGGGTGGCCGTGCTGGTGGTCGGGTTCGTCTGGACCCTGGGCGCCCAGCCCATCCTCGGCCCGGAGGACCGGCTCCTGCGCATGGCCCTCCTGTGGCGGGGGACGCTCGTCAAGGAGACGACCTTCACCGAGAAGCGCGACATCACGGTCGGGGATGCGGTCCGATCGGACTTCGTCCTGCCCAAGGGCTTCGGGGTCGGGCATTTCTTCCCCATCGTGAAGGTGGACCGGAAGGGAAACTACGCGCTCGCCCTGAAGAGGGACATGGCGGGACGGGTCTGCCTGGGCGGCACGGTGTCGCCGGTCGAGGACTACGTCCGGAAGCACACCTCGGACCAGAGCGGCGTGAACTACGTCCCGATCGAGAAGGGCGACTGGGCGATCCTGGAATTCGGGGACGTGGAGTTGTTCCTCCAGTTCGTCCGGCCCTCGGTGATCATCGGCCGCAGGCCCGCGATGGCGCTCGACGGCAACATCGTCGCGGCCATCGTGGGGTCCCTGTTCGTGGTCGCCGCCTTCTTCGTCACCGCCCAGTTCATCTGGAACCCCGCGGGCCGCGTCGAGAAGCGGCAGGCGGAGAAACGCTTCCTGAAGGTCGAGATGAACATCACCCAGGAGAAGGACGAGCAGTTGCTCGAGATCGGCGAGGAGGACGACACCGTCGGCAAGAAGGCCGAGGGCGAGGAGGGCAAGTTCGGCGACCCGGACAAGGACCCGACGCTCGAGAGCAAGGTCCCCAAGCGGGACGGGGAACTCGTGGCGCGGATCGACCCGAAGAAGATCGGGCTCGCGGACGTGCTGTCGAACCAGTTGTCGCGGTCGTCGGCGATCTCGTCCATCCTGAGCGACAACGTGGACGCCTTCGACAACCGGATGGCGGTCGCGATGGCAGGGACCGGCGCGGAACTCGTCGTCGGATACGGGGCCGGGGGCATGGGCTTCAAGGGCACCGGCCCCGGCGGCGGGGGCACCGGCGGATACGGCCGCATCCACGGGCTCGGGCGGGTGGACACCGGCGGGGGCATGGGGGTCCGCGCGGGCCTCGGCACCAAGAAGGCGAAGAAGGTCGGCAACGTGAGCCTCGGCGGGATGTCGGGCACGGGTTTCTGCAAGAAGTCCCACATCCAGTCGGTCGTGATGCGCCGTGCCGGCGCGATCCGCGCGTGCTACGAGGCCCAGTTGCAGATCCACGAGGCGCTCGCCGGGAAGGTGACGGCCCGCTGGACCATCAACCTCCAGGGGATGGTCGAGGGCGCCAGCATCGTGGACAGCACGCTCGGGAACTCGTCGGTCGAGCAGTGCATTCTTCAGACGATCCGGCGGATGCGCTTCGAGGAGCCGGAGGGTGGCGTCTGCGTAGTGCAGTGGCCGTTCGTCTTCAACCCCGGCTGATCGTCCGGGGTGTCCTTCTGAGCGGAGTCGTTTGCAAGTTGACACGGGAGCGGGTCACGGATACAAGAAGGCCGGCCGCGGACCGGGTGACCCGCTGGACGACGGATGGGTCCCTGCCGGACGGGCGGGGTGAGGGAAACGAGGTTTTTTCGCTGAAGGAGGAGTCACAAGGCCATGTTTGAGTTCATCGGAACCGCGTTCGACAAGGGCGGGCCGAACATGTTCATCATCCTCGCCACGTTCATCTTCATGCTGGGGGTCCTGGTCGAGAGGATCGTGGTCCTCTACTTCCAGTCCAACGTGGACAAGGAAGGGTTCACCAAGGTCCTCCAGAAGAACCTCCTGGCCGGGGACCTTCAGGGGGCGCTGAAACTGTGCTCCATCTCGAAGTTCCCGCTGGCACGCATCCTCCAGGCGGGCTTGATGAAGGCCAAGGAGAGCGACGAGGCGGTCCAGGCGGCCCTGGACGAGGCCGCTCTGCGCGAGATGCCCCGCATCGAGAAGCGCATCGGCTACCTCGCGATGCTCGGGAACGTGGCGGTCCTCATGGGGCTGCTCGGGACCATCCTGGGTCTGATCCGCGCGTTCGGGGCCGTGGCCGAGGCGGACGCCGCGTCCAAGGCGACGGAACTGGCGAAGGGGATCTCCGAGGCGATGTTCAACACCGCCTTCGGTCTGGCGGTGGCCATCGCATCCATCATCGCATACGCCTTCTTGCAGTCCAAGGCCCAGCACCTCGCCGACGACATCAACGAGACGACGGTCTCGGTCCTGAACCTGATCACGGCGAACCGGGACAAGTTCGGGCGGGACAAGGACCACACGCGGGTCGTGGACCACGAGTGACCGGGCGCCGCCCGGAGGGTCGGGGGGCGTGGGTGGGTCAAGAATGCGGTCGGTCAGGCGGGGGTGGTGGACGGGCCTGGCCGATGGTAGGAGGGGGTGGGT
>DYKK01000136.1:2691-8542 GCA_020722625.1 Anaeromyxobacter dehalogenans | reverse complement strand
GGGGGGGGAAGTCGCGGCCCCAGGGTGGTGAAATGATACGAAGCAAATTTCATGTGTATTCGAAGAATGGCGGAAATTGGTGGCGGATTTGGGACCGGGCGACCCTGGTCCCGCCCGGTCACCCCGCCTGCCACAGGCGCACCCGGAAGCAGGCCCCGCGGCCCTCGCGCGCCCGGTCCGCCGTGATGTCCCCGTCGTAGATTCCGACGATCTGCGCGCAGATGGGGAGCCCCAGCCCGGTCCCCTCGCCGGGGGCCTTGGTCGTGTAGAAGGGGTCGAAGACGCGCTCGCGGTCGGCGGGCAGGATCCCGGGGCCCTGGTCCTCGACCTCGAGGAAGACGTCACGCTCGCGGCGCCAGGCGCGCACCGTGACCCGGCCGCGCCCCTTCATCGCGTCCGCCGCGTTCAGGAGGAGGTTCACCAGCACCTGCTGGAGTTGCGAGGCCCGGATCTCGGCCCACAGGGGCCCCTCCGCCAGGTCGGTCCGGACCTCGACCTCCTTGAACCGCTTCTGGGGCCGCAGGAGTTGTACCGTGGCCTCCAGGACCTCGCGCACGTCCGCGCGGGCCTCCTCGTCCCGGCGCGGCCTCGCGAACTGCAACAGGTCCCGGATGATCGCGTCCACCCGGCCCGCGGCCTCGTGGATCTGCCCCGCGAACCGGCGGGCCTCCTCGGCGGGCACGGCCCCGTCCTTCAACAGGTCCGCGAGCCCCAGGATGATCCCGATGGGGTTGCCGATCTCGTGCGCGATCCCCGCGGCCAGTTGCCCGACCGATGCGAGTTTCTCGGCGCGCAACAGCGTGGCCTGGGTCCCCTTGAGGTCCTCGCGCATCCGCCGGATCTCCACGGCCAGGCGCTCGGCCTTGCGGTTGGCCTCGCGCTCGGCCCGGGCCAGGGCGTCGAGGTGGTCCCGCAGGCCGGCGATGTCTCCGCCCGGCGCGGCCGGGCCCGTCCAGGTCGCCCGGCGCGCCGCGGCCACGGCCAGGGCCACGGGACGGACCAGCAGCGGGTACGCCACGACATACGCCCCCGCGCCCGCGACCGCGAAGGCCAGGACCATGGACCACAGCCACAGGGACCACACGGGCGCGCTCCCCGGGGCCGCGCCCCGAACGGCGGTCACGGCCAGGAGGGCCCGCCCCCCGCTCGGGCCCTGGAGCCGCGCCAGGGCCGCGAGCGTCCCGTCCCGGACCACGAGCCGATCGCCCTCGACCAGGGCCGCCAGGGCCTCTTCGTGCGGGACGCGCGCCGCCTCGCATCCCCGCCGGAACTCGGGGGTCCCGGGCTCGCCCCTCACGAGCGTGACCACGTGGCCGGGGAGCAGCCCGGCCAGGTCGCGCGCCCACGGCCCCCACGCCTCGGGGTCCGCGGGCGCGGTCGCGGCCGCGACCCTCGCGGTCTCGAGCGCGCCCCGCCCCGACCGGTACTCGAGGTTTGACAGGACCAGGGGCCGGAACACCCCCAGCAGCGACGCCGCCGCGATCAGCCCCCCGGCCGCGAGGACCGCCACGAGCCTCGCCCTCACCCCGAATCGCCGTCTCATCCGGACCCCAGCAGGGATTCCCCGTCCGCGACGTCCCGGGACACGGCCTCGGGCCCGAGCCCGTCGCCCACCAGGGCGTTGGCCCCGATGACCCGCCCCGCGGGGATGCGGGTCTTCTTGCCCACCACGGTGAGCCCCCCGCCCAGGTGCGTGGGGAAGCGGGCGTTGCAGCCGTCCCGCGCGTCCTCGCGCCCCACCCGCGCCCCCTCGCCCACGTCCACGTCCTTGTCGAGGATGGCCCTGGCCACCACGGCCCCGCGGCGGATCACCGTGTCGTGCATCACCACGCTCCCCACGACCCGCGCGCCGCGCTCGACGACCACCCCGGGCGAGAGCACGCTGTCGAGGACCGCCCCCGCGATCCGGCAGCCCCTCGAGACGAGCGAGCGCTCCACGCGGGCCGCCCGCTCGACCCGGGCCGGCGGGTGATAGACCTGGCCGCGCCCCTCCTGGTTCGTGCGCGCCCGCCACGCGCGCAGGTCGAGGCCGCTCGCGGGGTCGAGGGCGTCCAGGTTGGCTTCCCAGTAGGAATTCAGGGTTCCCACGTCGCGCCAGTACCCATGGAAGCGGTGGGCGAAGACCCCCCGGTCCACCATCCCCGGGATGACGTGCGACCCGAAGTCGTGGCGGCCCTGCGGGCAGTGGCGCATCAGTTCCTCGACGAGGGCCGCGGTCCGGAAGACATAGACGCCCATGTTCGCAAGGTTGCTCACGCGTTCGGGCGACTTCTCGACGAAACGCACGACCCGACCCTGGCTCGCCGTCACCACGACGCCGAAGCGGGCGGTCTCCTCCCACGGGACCTCCATGGTCGCGATGGTCAGGTCCGCGCGGGCCTCGACGTGCCGGGCGATCAGGGGGCGGTAGTCCATGGAATAGACGTGGTCCCCGGACAGGATCAGGACGTGCTCGGGACGCAGGCGGTCCAGAAACGCCAGGTTCTGGAAGACCGCGTCCGCGGTCCCGCGATACCAGTCGGAGTGGGCGCGTCCCAGCTGGGGAGGCAGGAGCACCAGGCTCGACCGCGGGCCGGACAGGTCCCACGATTCGCCGTCGCCGAGGTGCTCCATCAGGGAGGTGGGCCGGTACTGGGTCAGGACCCCGACCCGCCGGATACCAGAACGCATAATATTCGTCATGGTAAAATCTATGATCCGATACGCCCCGGCGAAGGGGACCGCGGGCTTGGCCCGTCGCGCCGCGATCAGGTTCAGGCGGGTCCCGCGGCCGCCCGCGAGGACCATCGCGACCACGCGGTCCGTCATCCCGCCCCCTCCCGGTCGGGGCCGATCACGTGTCCCGCCGCGACGTGCTCCCCCTTGCCGATCGCGACGAGGTCCGCCCCGCCGTCCACGCGGGCCCCCTCCCCGACGACGGCGTCCTTGTCGAGCACGGCGCGCTCCACGCGGGCCCCGCGCTGGACGACGCACCCGTGCAGGAGGACCGACTCGCGGACCACCGCGCCCTGCTCCACGCGTACGAACGGGAAGAGGACGCTGTCCTCGACGCGGCCTGCGACCAGGCACCCCGGGGCCACGAAGGCGCGCCGGACGCGGGCCGCGGACGCGAAGAAGGCGGGCGGGGCCTCGCCGAGCCCCTGCTGCTCCAGGTTGGTCCGCACCCGGTCCATCGGGACCCCGATCCCTCGCGGGGACAGGAGGCGCATGTGCAGGTCGTACCAGGCCTGAAGCGGGCGCGCGTACTCCCACCCCCCGCGATGGACGAACCCGAACACGCGGTCCTGGGCCACCATGCGCGGAATGACCTCGTCGTACAGGTGGAACGTGCGGCCCGTGGCCGCGTTCTCGCGCAGGCGGGCGACCAGGGCCTCGGTGCGGAAGACATAGACGGTCAGCGACACGAGGTCGCTCGGGGGGTCCGAGGGCTTCTCGCGGTAGTCGCTCACGCGGCCGTCCGGCCCCAGGACCCCGACCCCGAAGCGACTCGGGCGGCCGGGGTCCATGCGCTTGAAGACCAGGGTCAGGTCGGCCCTGCGGCGGCGGTGCAGGTCCAGGACCGGGCCGTAGTCCATGCGATAGACGTGGTCGCCCGCGAGGACGAGGACGTCGCGCGGGGCGTGCCGCTCGATGAAGTGAAGGTTCTGGAAGACCGCGTCCGCCGTGCCGCGGTACCAGTCGTGCGCCCTCGCTCCCTCGTACGGCGGAAGAAACGACAGTTCGCGGGTGCGACCGTTGTAGTCCCACGGCCGGCCGATGCCCACGTGGTCCATCAGGGACTGGGGCCGGAACTGGGACAGGATCCCGACCTTCTCGACCCCGGACTCGGAGAGGTTGGTCAGCGGGAAATCAATGATGCGATAGATCCCCCCGAGAGGGACCGCGGCCTGGCTCCGGTGGGCCGTGAGCACGCCCATCGAGTCCACCCGCCCCCCGGCCAGGACCATGGCGACCACGTCCTTCATGGGCCGCATTGTACCGCGTCCGCCGTCGTGGACGTGGACGCGCACGTGGACGGGAACGTGGTCGAAGCGGAACTCCTTGATTCTTCTGCGTCCACGCCCACAAAGCGGGAGACGTACTGCGAATCTCAGTCATGCCGGACCGACTGGCAACTCCGGCGGGATTTTGGTATCTTGTTTTTCGCTGGTGGCTCTTTTGCAGGAGGAAACCCATGCGTCTTGTCCACTCGATTCTCGCTGCGTGTCCGCTCGCGTTCCTGGTCGCCTGCCCCGGGGGAGGCACGGCGCCGAGGAGTGACATGACCGGTCCGGACTCGGCGGTCGAGGTCCCCGGCGGCGACACTGGGGACGCGCTCGACGGCGTCCCGGGAGAGGAGGCGGGGGACCTCCCGGTGCCGGACGATTCCGGACCGGCGGCCGACCCATCGGAGGGTGGGCCGGACACCGCGGACACCGCCCTCGACGTTCCCCCCGTCCCCTGCACGACCGACGAGGAGTGCGAGGCGGTCCTCGGGGAGTCGGGCGAGTGCCTGCGCGTCTTCTGCGACTCCGGGACGGGCGAGTGCCGGGCCGAGGCCGCACCGGATGGGACGTCCTGCAAACTCGCGACCCTGTGCGAGGAGGACGGGCTCTGCCAGGGGGGGGCGTGCCGGGGGAACCCGATCGCGTGCGACGACGACAATCCCTGCACGGACGATGCGTGCGACCCGGCGGTCGGGTGCGTGTTCACGAACAACACGGCCCCATGCGACGACGGGAACGGGTGCACGACGGACGACCTTTGCCACGACGGCCACTGCGTGGGGACCCCGGTGTGCGAGTGCCAGTCCGACGCGGACTGTCTGCCCTACGAGGACGGGGACTTGTGCAACGGGACGCTCCGGTGCGAGGACGCGACCTGCGTCGTGGACCCTGCCACCGTGATCCATTGCGAACAGCCGGTCGGGAAGGAGTGCGTGGTCGCGACGTGCGTGCCGGCGACCGGGGCGTGCGAGGAGGCGCCGGCGCCCGACGGGGCACCCTGCGACGACGAGGACCACTGCACGACGCTGGATCACTGCACAAGCGGCGCCTGCGCCGGAGAGCCCATCGCCTGCGACGACCAGAACCCTTGCACGGACAACCTGTGTGACCCCCGTCAGGGGTGTGTCTTCGTCCCCGCGAACAACGGGGCGGACTGCTCGGACGGCGACCCCTGCACCTCCGGGGACCACTGCTTGGGCGGGAAGTGCGTCGGGACGCCGACGATTTGCGACGATGGGAACCCCTGCACCGACGATTCCTGCGACGCGGCCTCGGGCGAGTGCCTTCACGCGGACAACACGGCCCCGTGCGACGACGGAAACGCCTGCACCGTAAACGACGCCTGCCTGGGCGGGAAGTGCGTCGGGACGCCGACGATTTGCGACGATGGGAACCCCTGCACCGACGATTCCTGCGACGCGGCCTCGGGCGAGTGCCTTCACGCGGACAACACGGCCCCGTGCGACGACGGAAACGCCTGCACCGTAAACGACGCCTGCCTGGGCGGGCAGTGCACGGGGACGCCGCGGGTGTGCGACGACACCAACTCGTGTACGGCGGACTCGTGCGACCCCGCGCAGGGCTGCGTCTTCACCCCGGCCAACGACGGCAAGACCTGCTCGGACGGGAACCTCTGCACGACGGGGGACGTCTGCTCGGGAGGGAAGTGCGCGGGGACGCCGAAGGTCTGCAACGACGACAACCCTTGTACGGACGACTCGTGCGACAAGAAGACCGGACAGTGCGTGTTCACGCCCAACACGGCCCCGTGCGACGATGCGAACGCCTGCACCACCGGGGATGCGTGTCAGGGCGGGCAGTGCACGGGGACGCCGCGGGTGTGCGACGACACCAACTCGTGTACG
>DYKK01000136.1:0-2591 GCA_020722625.1 Anaeromyxobacter dehalogenans | reverse complement strand
ACGTCTGCTCGGGAGGGAAGTGCGCGGGGACGCCGAAGGTCTGCAACGACGACAATCAATGTACAAACGATTCCTGCGACAAGACGACCGGGGCGTGCGTGTTCACGCCCGGCACGGGCCCGTGTGACGATGCGAACGCCTGCACGATTGGCGACACGTGCCACGACGGGCAGTGCGTGGGGTCGCCCATCCCCTGCGACGACCACAACGAGTGCACCTTGGACACGTGCGACCCGGCCACAGGCGAGTGTATGTTTGAGCCCGTTCCCAACTGGCCGCCGGTCCCCTGCGACGGCCAGTGGCACTTCTGCTGGGACGGCGAGTGCGTGGGCCTGCCCGGCGGGCCGTGAGGGCGCACGACCCGGCGGTTCGGCCACGTGCACGCCCACGACGGCGGGGAGAGCCGGATAGCCCGAAGATCTTCCTCCCGTTTTTGCTTGACACCCCGGCACACCGCGTGTGACAAATCCCCCGATGGTGGTGCCCGGGGGGACCTCCCAATGAGACGGCTTCCATGGGGCGTGGGCGTGGCGGCCCTCGCCGTGGCGTGCCAGGTCAACGACGTCACTCGCCTGGACTTCGGCGGCCCGGAGGCGGTCGACGGGCTGATCGGGGAGGCCGGCGACCTCCCCGGGGAGGGCGAGGCGGGTCCCTCGCTCCACCCCACGGGCGCCCCCTGCACCGAGGACGAGGCGGACCAGTGCTACGGGGGGTTCTGCCTGACCACGGACTTCGTGAAGGCCCTGGACCCCAAGGCCGAGGTCCCGGGCGGGGCGTGCTCGAAACTCGGGTGCGGATCGGACGACGAGTGCGGCCCCGGGGCCTTCTGTCTGAGCGGGATCCCGGATCTCCCATTCCCCATGTGCCTGCCGAGGTGCGCGACCTTCGCCGACTGCCGGTACTCCGAGGGCTACGCCTGCTTCGAGGCCGAGGAACTCGGGGACCTCAAGGCGTGTCTCCCCGCGTCGGTCATCGCATTGTTCCTGTGCGGCGACGGGGTCTGCGACGTGAACGAACAGGCCCGTCCCGGATCCTGCCCGGAGGACTGCCCATGAACGCGACGCGGTGGACGCTCACGCCGGCGGTCCTGGCCGCCGGGCTCCTGGCCTGGGGGACGGCGCGGGCCCAGGTCGTCCCCGGGGTCCTGTCCACGCACCCCGAGGGCGAGGAGGTCTCGCCGGAGGAGGAGGAGTACTTCGACCACCCGATCTTCGGCAAGCCCGGTCCGCCGAAGGAGGGCGAGGGCATCTTCAAGCGCTACGAGCGCTACATGAACCGCCAGATCCAGCGCGTGTCCAACATGGACCTGTACGGGGTGACCGCCCAACTGCCCAAGGGCTACCTGGCCGTCAAGTGGGACTGGGGCGTGGTCAAGGCGAACCGGCGCTATGACAACCGCCGCCACATCACCCCCGGGGTCCCTCCCATCGAGTTCAGCGACGGGGACGGGAACAAGCAGGTCTCGCTGGACCTGGGCCTGACCGGGCGCGGGGGCGGTCACACGATCCAGGTGTCGTACGGCATCACGGACCCCCTGGACTGGTACATCGAGATCCCGTTCACATACATGGACATCCGCTTCGACCCCATCGCCCTGGAGGTGGACGAGGACGGGAACCGGATGCAGCCGATGCTCGGCAAGGTCTTCGGGATCTCGAACCCCAAGAAATATTCAGGGACAGATTTTCTGAAATACACCCTTCCGGCCCTGGGCCGCGCCACGCCCGCGGTCCGCTACAAGGGGAAGTGGGTCCTGGGCAACATCAACACCGGCTTCTCGTGGAACATCTACCGGACCCACCGGATGTCCGCGGCCCTGACCCCGCGCGTCTATCTGCCCACGGGCCGCGTCGCGGACCCCGACGATTCGCTCCTGTACGGGACCGGGCCGGAACTGGACGTGAGCGTCGGGGGCTGGGGCCTGGGGTTCACCCAGGGCTACGACTTCCGCATCTGGCAACTCCCCGGGTGGCTCGACTTCATCGCGAGCAGCGAGTTCACCGCGGCCTACTGGTTCCCCCAGAAGCGCGAGTACCCGTCCAACTTCGTCAAGCCCGCGCCCGCGGTGGCGCAACTGGACCCGACGGGCTCGATGTTCCCGGACTTGAGCGGCCTGAAGGGGACGTTCACCTACTGGCCGGGGTGGTCCGTGGACTGGACCGCCTCGCTGAACGTCCAGATCGCGATCCTGGCCGTGGGCGTCGGGTACGGGGTCCACTTCGCGCAGGAACCGGAGATCCACGCGGACCCGGGCTTCGTGACCATGGTGCGCGGGCTCGAACTGTTGGGCGAGCAGACCTACCACATGATCCAGACCGGGGTATCCGTGAACCTCCTGGCCGTCTATGTCCCGCTCGAGATCGCCTTCCAGTACAAGAAGATGGTGGACGGGTACAACGCGATCATCTTCGACGACTTCTACCAGGTCACGTTCAAGACGTTCATCCCGATCAATCCGGATTGACCCCGGTACCCCAAATCCGCCATCAATTTCCGCAATTCTTCGAATAGACATGGAATTTGCTTCGTCTCATTTCACCACCCTGGGGCCGCGACTTCCCCCCCCATCTATCGGCTGTGCCACAGGCACA
>DYKK01000135.1 GCA_020722625.1 Anaeromyxobacter dehalogenans | reverse complement strand
CGCACCCTGGTCCCGGTCGGGGTGGGGACCAAGGGGTTCGCGTGGGTGCGCGTGAGGGCGACCGGAGAGGCGGGGCACGGGAGCCTGTGGGACCCGAGGGCCGCGACCGCGAGGTTGTTGCAGGCCCTCGCCCGCATCCAGGACGGCGTGATCGAGACGCGCCTGTGCGGACCCGGGGCCGCGTTCCTGGCCGCGGTGGCCGGGTGCCTGCCGTTCCCACAGTCCTTCGCGGTGCGGGGCCTGACCTTCGAGTCCCTGGCCCCGCGGATCCTGAAGGTCCTGCCGGACCCCGAGCAGGCGCGCTACTTCCGGGCCATCACGCACGACACCGCGGCGGTGACGGTCCTGCGGGCCGGTGACAAGGAAAACGTGCTCCCGGGCGAGGCCGAGGCGATCCTCGACGTGCGCGTCCTCCCCGGGCGCCCGGTGCGCGAGGCGATCTCCGCCCTGAAGACCCTCCTCGGCGACGAGGTCGAGGTCGAGGTCTTGAGGTCCGGCGAAGCGACCGAGACCCCGTGGCCCACGCCCCTGTGGGACACGATCCGCGACGTGGTCGAGTCGTCGCTCCCCGGGGCCCGGGTCGTGCCGTACCTGATCTCCGGCTTCACCGACGCCGTGGCCTACGCCCCGCTCGGCATCGCGACCTACGGATTCGCGCCGGTGGCGCTGCCGCCGGACCTGAAGTTCGCCCGGCTGGTCCACGCCGTGGACGAGCGCATCCCCGTCGAAGGCTTCCGCTGGGGCCTCGGGGCGCTCGTCGAGGTCGTCCGGCGGCATTGTGCAGGCGGGGGATGACCTTGACGACGGGTCGTTGAGACTCCATGCAGGACCGATACACATACGAGATCGGTGACGACGCGAAGTCCGGTCTCCTGCGGCACCTGACCTGGACGGACCCTCTCAGATTCGGGGTGGTCTGGTACTTCACCCGCCTCGGTTCAAAGGCGAACGACGGCCGCCACATGGATTATCTCGAGCGCCCCGAGTTCGGCGTGTGCGATCCGGAGTTGTTCCGGCTGTTCCGCAGAATGTCGAAGCGCCGGACCGTTTGCGGCTGCTGCGCCTCTCCTCCTCCGGCCTTGCCCCCATGACCCCTGCGAACCTACACCTGAGCTTCCAGTGCATTTGGAAGGAAGCCGCGATCAACAAGTCCCCGGTTCACGAGCGCAGTCCGGACGAGCCATTCCGAGACCTGGTAGTCGCTTGCGACCTGAAGGACCTCCTCTTCGGTGGGGACCGGAAGGCTCACCCGCTGTCGAATGGCCTCGATGGGGCACAAGAACTCCTGGGCGAAAGCCCGCTGGGTCTTCTGTCGGGCCGTGGCCTGGTCGGTCACAGGGAGCAGCGAATCGGTCTCGGGTCGGGTCAGGGCGTCTCCCAGAATACGAGCCGATGCGAATCGAAGCGAGGAGGGATGACCCTTGTGCAGGACGACGCCGATCGTGGTGGGATCGCCGCCGTCCACGAATCCGGCGCTGATATCGGACCCGTCCGGTGTCGCTCTCGGCAAGTCCAGCCCGAAGAGGTCTCGGAAGGTGTCGTTCGAGATCGGGCCCTCACCGAGGTTCAAGGATTGGCGCAGGTCCCTCGCGAGCCTCATCCCACGCTTCCAGGGGGGCTCGTCGCGGGTGCTGCCCGCAACGACGCCGCGCAACGAGGTCAGGTTCAAGTATCCGTCCGGCCTTCTGCGCGCCTCGCGCAGCGCTTCGATCCGGGCCTGCCCACGCGTGTGCTTCGCGTCGGCCAGGACTTCCTCGAGCGCGCTGAGTCCCATCCAGCGGCCCGACGCCACGAGGTCGGAAACCGCAGAGGCCGGCAGTTCCTCCGGGTCCAGACCCATCAGGGCTTCCAGGCGTCTCTGATGGAAGGTGTCCGGGTCCCTTCGCTCCGAAGCGACCGTGGTCCACAGGTTCGTCAGGTCGTCATCCGCACACCCCAGGACGTGAAGACGCTCGATCACAAGGTCCAGGAACGAGTCCACCGCCCAATCGAAGTCCTCCACGCTGACCGTGGCGCGGAAGTCTTCTTCCAAGAAACGGATGGTGGAGCCGGGTTCGCTTGCCCGATGCTCGACCACGACGCGCTCCAGGTCGCCGGAGAAGGACAGGGAGGGCCACAGGAACCCGTCGCCGGCGGCTCCGACCTCGTGGCGGCACCGGAACTCGGGGTCGTTCGAGGGCTCGAGCGGGCTCGGCTCGAATCGCAGGCGGAAGTAGTTCGATGCAAGCCAGCGGGCCAGCACCCCCATCGAAACTCGGATCGCGGTCCGTTCCGACCGTGTCTCATGGTCCAGCAATCGCGTCACGACACGGTCCGCAACTCGGACCTCCAACTCGCCGAACGAGGCCCTCTCGGCCGGGTCCCCGTGGTCGCGCGCGAGCCACTGCACGAGGTGGAATTCGAGGGCGCGGCTCATCTTTTCTTCTTCAGGTGGCGCCGGACGACCTCGGCGAACGGGTCGGTCGCGGCCAGCGGATAGCCATGGTAGGTGTAGGTCGCCTGGTTTTCGAGGCGGGCCTCCAGGACGCGGCCTCCGTTCTGGATGACGGCCCACACCATCTTGGGAAGTTCATCTACTTTCTGCGCACTGACCAGCCCCTTGTGAATTCCGTCGCGAAGCAGGGATAGGGCCTCGTCTCGTTTGAACACCTCGACATCGTCGCAAAGCGACTTGTCCGGCCGCGGCTTCGAAGGTGGCGTCAATCCAAAGTCGCCTGGATTGCGCTTGTGCTCCGGGTTTCCCCCATATCGCACGCGCTCGGCCAACCACTCGAGTCGGTCCGCGGGGACGCCGCGGTCCATCCGGCGATTGAAGTTGGGACGACGTGGTCGAGGGAACATCCGCGGCCTCTCCACCTCGGCAAGCCTGATCGTAGAGTTCAACCGCCAAACGGGTCAAGGGCGACGAAAGCGCAGAGGGAAGACGCGACGACCGTTCCTGAACATCCAAGTCTTTCGTTTCGGCCGCGGGCAGTGCCCGCGGCTCCAGGTTCGCGTCGGGTTTCTTCGTCGTTTCTTCACACGTGAATCGCCCGGCCCAGGGCCGCGAGGGCGGCCTCGCGCAGGGCCTCGGGGAGGGTGGGGTGGGCGTGGCAGACGCGGGCGAGGTCCTCGGACGATGCCCCGAACGCCATGGCGGCCGCGGCCTCGGCGATCAGGTCCCCGGCGCGCGGTCCCAGGATGTGGACGCCCAGGAGGCGGTCGGTGCGGGCGTCGGCCAGGACCTTGACCTCGCCCTCGGCCATGCCCAGGGTCACGGCCCGGCCGTTCGCCCGGAACGGGAAGGTGCCGGTGCGGTATGCCATGCCCGCGTCGCGCAACTGCTCCTCGGTCCGTCCGACCGAGGCGACCTCCGGCTCGGTGTAGCAGACGGCCGGGATCGTGTCGTAGTCCACGTGCCCGTAGCCGGTCGCCAGGAACTCGACGCACGCGATGCCTTCCTCGTGGGCCTTGTGCGCGAGCATGGGCGGCCCGATCACGTCCCCGACCGCGAAGACTCCCGGCGCGGCCTGGAAGTGCTCGTCCACCGGGATGAAGCCCTTGCGGTCCGGGGTGATCCCGACGGTGTCGAGCCCCAGGTCCTCCGTGACGGGGACGCGGCCCACCGCGACCAGGACGCGGTCGCAACGGATTGGCTCCATGCCCTCCGCCTCGACCACGCACCCTTCCCCGTCCTCGCGGGCCGAGGTCACGCGCGCGCCCAGGTGAAAGGTCAGGCCCTGGCGCTTGAGGACTTTCAGGGCTTTCATCGCGATGTCCGCGTCCGTGCCGGGGAGGATCCGGTCCAGGTATTCCAGAAACGTCACGCGGGAACCGAGCCGCCGCCACACCGACCCGAGCTCCAGGCCGATCACGCCCGCCCCGATCACGACGAGGTGCCCGGGGACTTCGGGAAAGGACAGGGCCTCCGTGCTGGTCCCGACCCGCCCGCCCAGGACCACGCCCGGAATGGAGGCGGGCCGGCTCCCGGTGGCGACGAGGACGTGGCGCGCCCGCAAGGTCCGCGGCTCCTCCCCTTCCACCACCACGCGGCCGGGTCCGTCCAGTCGCCCGCGCCCCAGATACCTGGTCACCTTGTTTTTTTTGAACAGAAAATCAATCCCAGAAGAAAGCCCCTTCACGATGCGGTCCTTGCGCCGCATCATCGCGCCGAGGTCCAGGGTCACGTCCCCGACCTTGACCCCGTGGGCATCGAGGCCGCCGCGGGCCTCCTCGTAGCGGGCGGACGACTCGAGCAGGGCCTTGCTCGGGATGCACCCCACGCGCAGGCAGGTCCCCCCGAGCGCGGGCTCCGTCTCGACACAGGCGACGTTCATCCCGGCCTGGGCCGCCCGGATCGCGGCCACGTATCCGCCCGGTCCGCCCCCGATCACCACGAGGTCGTGTTCCGCGTCCGCCATCGCTCGCCTCCTCACAACTCGAGCATCAGGAGGGCCGGGTCCTCGATCACGTCCTTGACGTGCCGCAGGAACGACACCGCCTCCCGCCCGTCAATGAGGCGATGGTCGTAGGACAAGGCCACGTACATCATGGGGCGGACGACCACCAGGCCGCCCCGGACCACGGGCCGGTCCTGGACCGCGTGCAACCCCAGGACCGCGCTCTGCGGCGGGTTCACGATCGGCGTGGACAGGAGCGACCCGAAGACGCCGCCGTTGCTGATCGTGAAGGTCCCGCCCTGCAACTCGGCCACGTCCAGGCGGTTCTCCCGGGCGCGGCGCGCGAAGTCCGCGATGGCCTTCTCGACGGCCGCGAAGGACAGGCGGTCCGCGTCGCGCAGGATGGGGACCACCAGGCCCCGCTCGGACCCGATGGCGACGCCGATATCGTAATAGTTGTGATAGACGATGTCAGTGCCTTTCACGGAGGCGTTGACCACGGGGAAGCGCTTGAGCGCGTCCACCACGGCCTTGACGAAGAAGGACATCATCCCGAGTTTCACGCCGTGCCGCGCCTGGAACGCCTCGCCGCGCTCGCGGCGCAGGTCCTGGACCCGACCCAGGTCCACCTCGTTGAACGTCGTGAGCAGCGCCATGTCCCGCCGGGCCTGGACCAGTTTTTCGGCGATGCGGCGGCGCAGCATGGACATCGGAACGACCTCTTCCTCGCGCCCCTCTGGAGCCGCGGCGTCCACGGGCGCCGGGGCGGCCGCCTCCGGTTCCCGGCGTGCCGCGGCCGCTCGCTCCACGTCCTCCTTCAGGACGCGCCCTCCCGGACCCGTCGGCTGGACCTCGCCGGGGGCCAGTCCCGCCTCGGCCAGGGCGCGCCGCGCCGCGGGCATCACGCGGGGACCCGGCCGGGCCTCTTCCTGGGCGGGCCGGGGCGCCGGGGCCTCCCGCGCCTTCGAGGGCCGGGCCGCGGGTTTCGTGTCCGGGGCCTTCGCGGTCTCGTCAATCACGCCGAGGACCTCGCCCACCTTGACGACCTCGCCCTTCGCATGCGCGATGCGCGCGAGCACCCCGGCCGCGGGCGCCGGGACCTCGACCGTGGCCTTGTCCGTCTCGAGCACCACGACCGGCTCGTCCAGGGCCACCCATTCGCCCTCGGCCTTGAGCCACGACGCGACCATGCCCTCGGTGACCGACTCCCCGGCCGGGGGGACCTTGATCTCGACCGCCATGGGGTTCTCCTATTGCGAAAACGCCTTCTCGACGAGCGCCGCCTGTTCCGCGGCGTGACTCGCGTGGGACCCGGTCGCGGGGCTCGCGGACGCGGGCCGGGCCACCACCGTCAAGGGCCAGCGCCCCAGGAGCGAGTCGCGCCCGAAGCGGCGCTTGAGCCAGCACGCGGCCCCCAGGTTTTCCGGTTCCTCCTGGACGAAGCGAACCGGGGTGCCGTCTGGGTACGTGGCCAGGACTTCGGCCAGGGCCTCGTCTCGCAGCGGCTCGAACTGCTCGATGCGCACGAGGGCCACGTCGTCGCGCCCCCGGTCGCGCCGGTAGGCGGCCAGGTCATGGAAGACCTTGCCCGCGCACAAGAGCACGAGCGCGGCCCGGCGCTCGCCGGCGTGGTCGTCCGGGAGGACCCGACGGAAGCGGCCGGTCGCGAGTTCGTCGAGCGACGACACGGCCTCCGGGTGCCGCAGGAGGCTCTTGGGCGTCAGGACCACGAGCGGCTTGCGCCAGGGTCGCAGGACCTGGCGGCGCAACAGGTGGAAGTATTGCGCCGGGGTCGTCGGGACCGCGACCTGGAGGTTGTCCTCGGCGAACAGCGTCAGGAAGCGCTCCAGGCGCGCGCTGGAATGCTCCGGCCCCTGGCCCTCGAGCCCGTGCGGGAGCAGCAGGACGAGCCCGGACAGGCGCCGCCACTTGGCCTCGGCGCTCGCGAGGAACTGGTCCACGATGACCTGGGCCGCGTTCACGAAGTCCCCGAACTGGGCCTCCCAGGCCACGAGCCCGTCCGGGCAATCCAGCGAGTACCCGTACTCGAAGCCCAGGACCCCGGCCTCGGACAGGGGACTGTTGACGATCTCGACGGGGGCCTGGCCCGGGGCGAGGTGCTGCAACGGCGCGAACGTGTGGTCGTCCTCCACGTCGTGCAGGACCGCGTGGCGGTGGCTGAAGGTGCCTCGCTCCGAGTCCTGGCCCGACAGGCGCACCCGGTGCCCCGCCACCGCGAGCGTCGCGAAGGCCAGGGCCTCGGCCGCGCCCCAGTCCAGCGGGACCTCTCCGCGCGCCATGGCCGCGCGCCGCTCCAGAAGGCGCCGGACCTTCGGGTGCGGATGAAACTCGTCGGGCAGCCGGGTGGTGGCGAGGAGCAACGACGCGAGCGTGTCGCGGTCCACCGCCGTGTCCGCCTCTGGGATCCCGTCCTCCGGACCCCCGACGAACCCGGCCCACAGGCCCCGGGGCCGCCCGGGGGGTTCCACCGGCTCCCGGCGGGCCACCGCCAGTTCCGCCTCGAACATCGCGCGGCGGCGGACCGCGATCTCCTCCGCCTCGTCCGCGCCGATCTCGCCGAGCGCGAGCAGCCGTTCGAGATAGGCATCCCGCACGGACCGGCGCGCCCGGATCGCCCGCGCCATCAGGGGCTGCGTGAACGCGGGCTCGTCCGTCTCGTTGTGGCCGTGGCGCCGGTAGCAGTACAGGTCAATGACCGCGTCGCGCTGGTAGCGCTGGCGGAAGTCCATGGCCAGGCGCACCACCTGCGCGACCGCCTCCGGGTCCTCGCCGTTGACGTGGAAGATCGGCACCTGAAGCATCCGGGCCACGTCAGTGGCGTAGGGGCTGGACCGCCCGTCCTCGGGCGAGGTCGTGAACCCGATCTGGTTGTTGACCACGATGTGCAGGGTCCCGCCGACCGAGTACCCCCGCAACTGGCTCAGGTTCAGGGTCTCCTGGACGATGCCCTCGCCCGCGAACGCGGCGTCCCCGTGGATCAGGATCACGAGCCCGCGCCGGTGCTCCGCGTCGCCGGCGCGGTCCATCTTGGCCCGCATCCGTCCGAGGGCCACGGGGTTGACGAACTCCAGGTGGCTCGGGTTGAAGCACAGAGACAGGTGCACGTCGTAGCCGGTCAGGGTCTTCCAGGTCGTCGAGTGGCCCAGGTGGTACTTCACGTCCCCGTGCCCCCGAAACGCCACGGGGTCCGGGTCCTCGAACTCCTGGAAGATGCGGCGCGGGCTCTTGCCCAGGATGTTCGCGAGCACGTTCAACCGCCCGCGGTGGGCCATCCCGATCACGACCTCGTCCACGTGCTGCTCGCCCGCCCGATCGATGGCGAGGTCCAGCAGGGGGATCAGCGTCTCGGCCCCTTCAAGGCTAAAACTTTTTGCACCAAGATATTTTTTCTGGATGAATTCCTCGAACAGAACCGCGTCGGTCAGGCGCGTCAGGATGCGCACCTGCTCGGCGCGTGTCAGGACGCAGCGGTTCTCCGTGCCCTCCATGCGCTCCTGGAGCCACGTCTTGAGCCCCAGGTCGTCAATGTGCATGAACTGCACGCCGACGGTGCGGCAGTACGTGTTGCGCAGGTGCTCCAGGATGGCGCGCAGGGACAGGGCCTCGTGCGGGTAGATGGTCCGCGTCGAGAACACGCGGTCCATGTCGGCCTCGGTGAACCCGTAGAACGCGGGGTCCAGTTCGACCTGGGGCGGTCGCGGGCGCCCGAGCGGGTCCAGATCCGCCACGAGGTGCCCCCGCACGCGGTACGCCCGGATCAGCTGGTCCGCCCGGTCCTGGAGGTTGGCCGTGGTGAAGGCGTCCTGCGCGGCGGCGTCCGCCCGGGGCACGGGCTCGAACAGCCCCCGCGGCCGGAACGACGGACCCCGCGCCGGGGTCCCGCCGTCCTGCTCGAACAGCGCCCGGAATCCCTCCGGCACGGACGCCGGGTCGCGCCGGTATTGTTCCGCGAGGTCCTCCGCGAACTCGAGGTTCAGCGCGTGCAGGTCCGTCTGGTCCATCGTCTCTCCGTTCCCCGGCTCCCGGGTCGCCGCCGACCGTATTTTCTAGCAGGAAATGCGGGGATTGTCTCACCGAACCACAATCCCCACGATTCGCCAGGGCGACCTTGACAGCATGACGGAAGACCTCGATTTGTTGCGGTCTCGTGCCGGCCGCGAC
>DYKK01000487.1 GCA_020722625.1 Anaeromyxobacter dehalogenans | reverse complement strand
TCCACGAGCGAGCCGCCATGCCGCGAAATGTAGCAGACCCCGCCCGGGGACGCGACCACGAAGCGTCGGCGAAGCCCACTTCGATTCGCGTCCGCCCCTTTCCCGCGTCCAATTCCCTGACCCAGGTCCCTTGCCCCATTGCAAGATCGCGACTTGCTTACTTCGTGGTTCCCCTGGAGACGCGAGCACTGCTCGCGTCTGGAGGCGCGAGCCCCCTCGAGCCATGCTGCGACCGATCGTCGCAATGGCGCGGACCGACCGGTGAAGAAGTCACAGGGGGCAGGTTCAGGGGGCAGGTCCAGGTTCAGTGACAGACGACCGTCACAGTGGGCAGGGACAGTGACAGTGTCAGGACCACGTTGGACGCGGGGGACGGGGGTATTGACGACCGGCCCACGTCCACCGCGACTCCGGACCCCGGTCTCCCGGACCCCGGCTCCCGGACGCCCGTCGGCGTCACCCCTCGCGGAGGCGTTCCCGGATCTTGCGGATCGCCCGCTCCTTCTTCTTGCGCACGGTCGCGGCCTTGAGGTGGACGCGCATCGCGATCTCGCGAATGCGGTATCCGAGGGACCACAGGCTCAAGATGCTGCGGGAGCGCCGGCTGACCAGGTGTTCCTCGAGAAGCGCCCTCCGCGCCTCGCCTTCCAGGACTCGCGTGTCGGCGGTGGAGCCGGCGTCTCGCACCTGCTCGACGCCCCCGGGGGGGGTGGGGGAGCGCCACCGATCCCGGCGCAGTTGGTGGTGGAGGTTCCAGACGGCCAGTTGCCGGAGGATCGCGAACATCCCCCCCGGAGTCAGGTCGCCCCGTTCGCGCTCCAGGAACTGGCGGACGGCATCGGAAACGGCGTCTTCGATCTGGCTTTGGGAGATGTCCGGGAAGGCGGACCGGAGCCGCCGTTGAACCTCGGACGCGGCGGAGGACAGTGCCTGACCCCCGTCGCGCGTCGAGTCGTCTTTTCTGGACACGGTTTCCGCTCCGACGCGCGTGGTCCGTCCCCATGACCGCGTCCCCCTGTCCGCCGGTGACCGCGGTCACGCGCGGGCATGGGGGACGTGCCACGCATTATCGGATCGGAAGCCGGGGATGTCGAATCCCGCGCGACTTCTCCGTTCGCCTCCGATCACAAGGGACTCGACCGAAAGGACGGTCAAGCATGGGAAGAGACCGCGAGGCCGGATTTTGTGACAAGAGTGGCGGGAAACCCGCACCGGCAAGGGCCGATCATGGTGAAAACCCCCCCGAGGTTCCCCACGATTCGCTACCCTGATCTCGGCAGCACGACGGAACACCTTGATATGTCATGGTTTCGTGCCAGCCGCG
>DYKK01000134.1 GCA_020722625.1 Anaeromyxobacter dehalogenans | reverse complement strand
AAGAAACTCATCGCGAACCTGGAGCCGCGGGTACTTGGACAAGTTCAGCACCAGGTTCAGAGGGCAGGTTCAGAGACAGTGGCAGTGACAGTGACAGTGTCAGTGCCAGGACAACGTTGGTCGCGGGGAGCGGCGCATGACGACAGCGCCACGTTCACCGCGACCCCGGACGCCGGATCCCGGACCCCGGACGCCGGACCCCGGATGCCGAGCTTCTACGAAGAAACTCGACGCGGACCTGGATCCGCGAGCCCTACGGTTGCGGGGTTTCCTGGAGCCAACGGGGAGAATCGAACTCCCGACCCGCTGATTACGAATCAGCTGCTCTGCCGACTGAGCTACGTTGGCCCGCCGGAAAAGGCGGTGGTTCTATACCGCCTGGAAGCGGGAGATGTCAATTCCATCCGCTGGAAAAACGCAGAAGCGGGCGATCCGATCCGTCACTGCCTCTCGCGGCACGTCTTCAGGACCCCCCGGCGCAGGCTCGGGCAGCAGGTGTCCGGGTTGAAGTAGATATCCCAGAGGACGCGGATGAAGTCATGGCCGGGGACGGTCGCCCCCCGCTGGCGGCCCTCGACCAGGACGGTCGTCCCCTGGCCCGGGAGGTAGCGCACCTCGACGTCCATGCCCTCCTTCGCCTCGACCCCGAACAGCCCCACGAAGTCGCGGATGCGCTTCTTCAGGTCGTCCGGGGCGTCGGGCGGCGTGCGCTTCCGGAAGGATTTCTCCATGTTCTCGCGCATCTTGTCCGCGCCGACGTCGCGGACGAAGTGCAGGCGCAGGACCTTGGCCTCGTCGGACTCGACGAGGCGCGACGGGTCGCAGGTGCGGTGCTCGACGTAGGCGCCCAGGAGATAGACGTCCACGTGGAAGACCGTGACCTCCCGCATGCCGACGCCCACGAGTCTGAGCGTGCGCCCCCCGACCTGGAGGGTCGGGGCGTACTCGACGCCCTCGAAGGTGTCCGCCAGCGCCGCACCGGAAAGCAGTACGACCGCCACCACCGCGAGCACCCGTTGCATGACCTCCTCCGTCGTCCGCGACCACCGGGGAGGATACCTCATTTGAGGCGGCCGCGAAGTGGTCATCTTGTTTCCGGTCCCGCTATCATCGGGGACCGGGCCGGGGCGGTTCCCGGCCCGAGATGGAGGCGACGATGAGTTCCGTGGCCCTCGCATCCCCGACCACGGTGGTGGTCCGCGTGGACGGTCAGGAGTTCAGCGTGTCGAGAGGGACGCGCGTCAAGGCGTTCCTGCGGCGTCACTTCCCGGACCTGGAGCCGCAGTGTCTGGGCGCGATCCTCGGCAACCGCCTCGCGGACCTCGAGACGCCCATCGCGGCGTCGTGCGACCTCGTCCCGGTGACCTACGCGAGCAAGGCGGGCGCTCGCATCTACCGGGCCACGCTGACCGTGATGCTGTGCGAGGCCGTGGCCCGCCTGTTCCCGGGGGCGCGGGTCCAGGTCGGCCAGGCCCTCGGCGACGGCTACTACTTCGATGTCTTCAAGGAGCCCATGCTGTCGCTCGAGGACGTCGCCGCCATCGAGGCCGAGATGCGCCGCATGGTCGAGCGCAAGGAAGCCCTGGCCACGATGCGCGTCCCGGTCCAGCAGGCCATCGAGGTCTTCCAGGCGGCCGGCGCCACGTCCAAGGTCGGAATGGCCCGCGCCATGCGCCACCCGTGGGTCACGCTCGTCACGATGGGTCGCCACGTGGACCTGTGGTTCCACCCCCTCCTGCCGACCGCCGAGGGCATCCGCGCCTTCCACGTGGTCCCGTATGCCCACGGCCTGGTCCTGGGCTTCCCGCCGCCCGGCCGCCCCGACGAGCCCCCACGCCCGCCGCGCAACCACCGCGGGCTGTTCGCGGTCTATCGCGAGACGCGCGAGTGGAACCGCCTGCTCGGGGTCGAGACCATCGCCGACCTCAACCGCGTCGTGGTCGAAGGGCGCATCGGCGAGGTCATCCGCGTGGCCGAGGCGCTCCACGAGCGCAAGATCGTGGCCGTCGCGGACGAGGTCGCCCGGCGCCGCGGGTGCCGGCTGGTCCTGGTCGCCGGCCCCTCGTCCTCCGGCAAGACCACGTTCGTCAAGCGCCTGCGGATGCAACTGATGGCCATCGGCATCCGTCCCAAGGAATTATCTGTTGACAACTATTATGTGAATCGAAAAGATACCCCGCGCGACGAGGACGGGGAATACGACTTCGAGTGCATCGAGGCGATTGACCTCCCCCTGCTGAACGAGCAACTCGACGCCCTCCTGAAGGGCCGGACCGTCAAGACCCCCCGCTACTCGTTCCAGAAGGGGACGCGCAGCCCCAAGACGGTCCCGATGCAACTCGGCCCGCAGGAGATCCTGCTGATCGAGGGCATCCACGGTCTGAACGACCGGCTCACCGAGGCCGTTCCCCGCGAGCAAAAGTTCCGGCTCTACGTCAGCGCGCTGACGCAACTGTGCATGGACGACCACAACCGCATCTTCACGTCGGATGCGCGCCTCCTGCGGCGCATCGTCCGCGACCGGCTCTACCGGGGGTATTGCGGCGCCGAGACCCTGCGCCGCTGGCCGAAGGTCCGCGCGGGCGAGGAGCGTCACATCTACGCCTTCCAGGACCAGGCGGACATGATGTTCAACTCGGCCCTCGTCTATGAGCCCGCCGTCCTGAAGGTCTTCGCGGAGCGCTACCTGATGGAGGTCCAGGACTCGGACCCCGTGTTCGTCGAGGCCACGCGACTGCTCGAGTTCCTGGACCTGTTCGTCCCCATCTTTGCGGACGACGTGCCGGCGACCTCGATCCTGCGCGAGTTCATCGGAGGGTCGTCGTTTGAGTACTGACGGCTCCAGTGGGGTTGGGCTCGCGCCGGTGACCCGGAACCAGGCCGTCCGTCCGAGTTCGAAATAGAATGGGGCACCCGCCCGCGGAGGACGCCCGATGCTCGACCGACTCTTCCACCTGAAACGACTCGGGACCTCGGCCCGCGCGGAGGTCCTGGCCGGCGCGACCACCTTCGTGACCATGGCCTACATCATCGTGGTCAACCCCGCGATCCTCGAGGCGGCCGGGATCCCCAGGGGGCCGTCCATGGTCGCGACCATCCTGACCGCGGCCGCGGGGTGCCTCGTGATGGGGCTGTGGGCCAACCGCCCCTTCGCCATCGCGCCGTACATGGGCGAGAACGCCTTCATCGCCTACACGGTCTGCCAGGGGATGGGGTTCTCGTGGCAGACCGCGCTCGGGGCCGTGTTCCTGAGTGGGGTCGCCTTCATCGTCCTGACCGTGACGCGCCTGCGCGCGGCCCTGGCCGAGTCCATCCCGGTCCCCCTGCGCTACTCCTTCGCGGTCGGGATCGGGCTGTTCCTCGCCTTCATCGGGCTGAACGAGATGGGCGTGGTCACGCTCGGGGCGCCGAGCGCTCCCGTCCGGATCGGGGACCTCGGCGCGCCCGCCACTCTCATCGCGGTCGGGACCTTCATCGGGATGGAGCTGCTCCTGATGTGGCGCGTGCCCGGGGCCATCCTGCTCGCGATCCTGGGCGGGGCCGCCGCGGCCTTCCTGGCCGGGGCCGCGCCCCCTCCCGAGGCCGTGGTCTCCCCGCCCCCGTCGCTCGCGCCCGTCTTCGCCCGACTGGACCTGTCCTCGACCCTGTCGTTCGGCTTCCTGAACGTGGCCCTGGTCGTGTTCGTCATGGCCTTCCTGGACACGATCGCGACCCTGATCGGGGTGTCGAGCCGCGCGGGATTCCTGGACGCGGACGGGCACCTCCCCGGGATCGAGCGCCCGATGCTCGCGGACGCGGTCGCGACCACGCTGGCCGGCGTTCTCGGCACCACCACCGCCGGGGCCTACATCGAGAGCGCGGCCGGGGTCGAGGCGGGCGGCAGGTCCGGCCTGACCGCGCTGGTCGTGGGCGCCCTGTTCCTGCTGGCCCTCTTCTTCGCGCCGGTCCTGACGGCCATTCCCCCCTGCGCCTACGGTCCCGCCCTGGTCGTGGTGGGCCTGTTGATGATCCAGGCCGTGACCCGCATCCCGTTCGACCGCCTGGAGGAGGCCATCCCCGCCCTGGCGGTGATGATCCTGATGTCATTTACCTATAACATCGCAATTGGAATGACATCCGGCTTCGTCCTGTACCCCGTGTTCATGACCGCGGCCGGGCGCGCCCGCGAGGTCCGCCCCGGACTGTGGGCCCTCGCGGCCCTGTCCGTGCTCCTGTTCGTGTTCTACCCGACGAAGTGACCGGCGCCACAGCGGCTCAAAGGGGCGTCATGCACTGGTAGGTGTGGGAAAACTTGTCGTCGTACGCGCAGACCTTGCCCTGGGCCGTGCAGTCCTCGGCCCCGATCTGGCCCGTCTGGACCGGACCCGTGCAGTAGTAGAGCCAGTTGTCGTACCAGCAGGTCCCGACCTCGGTGATCCAGCCGCACGACGCGCCCGGCACCGGACGGCACCGGAAACTCGGGCACCCCCAGCCGATGGGGCACGACCCGCACTGGCCGCCGCACCCGTCATCGCCGCATTCCTTCTGGGTCCCATCGTCCAGCGTGCACTTGGGCACGCACGGCGGCTTGTCCACGCACGCGAACTTCCCCTCCCACGGGTCCCAGCCGCAGACCTTGTCCGGCTCCTGCGTACAGTCCACCTTGATCAGGACCTCCTGGCCGTTCACCTCGGTGCAGTAGCCGACGGTGTACGGGTCGAGGCACTTCCCCTTGTCCGGGTGGATGCCCATGCACGGCCCCTCCACGCATTGCCCCAGGTCCGTGCACGACTGCCCGGGGCCGCATTCCCCGCACTCGACGGGGTTGCCGCACCCCTCTCCCGCCCCGTGTCCGCACACGCGCCCCGTGCAGTCCGGAATGCACTGGACCGGGTAGCACCGGAAGTCGTCGCGACACTCGAAGCCCTCGTCGCACCCGGGCGGGCACTCCCCACCACACCCGTCAGGCCCGCACAACTTGTCTTTCGAGATACAATCCGGGATGCAGATGTCTACACACTGCCATTCCTTGCAGACCTTGCCGTACTCGCAGTACCCGCAGATGCCGCCGCACCCGTCGGGGCCGCAGACCTTCTCGGTCCCGTCCTCGAACCGGCAGTTCGGGACGCAGGGCCCCTCGTCCACCGGGCCGAGGTCCGGCGGCCCCCCGTCGTCCTGGCCCGGGTCGCCCGGCTCGCCGGGGTCTTGGACCTCTTCGTCCGGTTCGCCCGCCTCCGGGTCCCCGGACGCCGTGTCAAGGTCCCCGGGGTCCGGCGGGAGGTCCATCGCCGCCTCGTCGTTGTTGTCGGCCATGGAGTCGTAGCGGACGTCCACCACGATGATCACGTCGGTGCCACCGCGGTCGCCCTCATCCGGCGACCCGGAGTCGGCCGGAGGCGCGACCGACGACCCCGACGAGCACGCGCAGGCGACCCCCAGGATTGCAGCCAGGACGGGGACACGGTTCCTCATGGGCCGACCCTGCTCCATTCCTCGCGGTGCATCGCGCCGGGAGTTCGCCAGGTCCGGATGGATTCTAGGGGTTTTCCCGCGGTGGATGCAACTTCCGGGTTTCGAGCGACCCCGCGCTTGACAACGGCTCACGGCGGTCTAGAATACCTTGCCTTTTTTCGGGGACGGAGGTGCCCGAGATGTACGCAGTGATTCGCACGGGCGGCAAGCAGTACCGCGTGAGCGAGGGCGACACGATCGAGGTCGAGAAACTCGACACCCAGGGCGGGTCCGAGGTTCGCTTCAACGAGGTCCTTCTTGTGGGGACCGAGGACCAGACGCACCTCGGGACCCCGACGGTACCGGGGGCCTCCGTGGTCGCGAAGGTCCTCGAGACCGGGCGCGGACCCAAGGTCATCGTGTACAAGTACAAGCGGCGCAAGAAGTACCGCCGGACCCAGGGACACCGGCAGGCGTTCACCCGCCTCGCCATCGAGAAGATCGCGATGGAGTGAGCCATGGCGCGCAAGAAGGGTCAGAGCGGCCGCAACGGCCGGAACAGCCCCGGCCAGCGGCGCGGGGTCAAGAAGTTCGGCGGCGAGCAGGTCGCGGCCGGCAACATCCTCGTGCGGCAACTGGGGACCCAGTTCCACCCCGGGGCCAACGTGGGGATGGGCCGCGACTACACCCTGTTCGCCCTCGCGGACGGCGTCGTGGCCTTCCGCGAGCGACGGGGCCGACGCGTGGTCGAGGTCGTCCCGGCCGGCGACACGGCCGGGCCGGCTGCATGACGGCGTGATCCGGGCTCGGGCCGGTTGCAACGGCCCGCCCGCTCCCCGCAGCCGTCCTCTCTTTCCCCGGCCTTCCGCGCGGACATTGTCATGCGATTCGTGGACGAGGCGACCATCACGGTGCGGTCCGGGCGCGGCGGCGACGGGGTCGTCACCTTCCGGCGCGAGAAGTACGTCCCGCGGGGAGGACCCGACGGCGGGGACGGGGGACGCGGCGGGCACGTGATCGTGCGGGCGGACCCGGGCCTGAGGTCGCTGCTCGACTACCGCTATCGCCGCTCCTATCGCGCCGAGGACGGCCGGCGTGGCGGACCCAACCGGCGCACGGGCCGGAACGGACGCGACCAGGTCCTGCGCGTCCCCGTCGGAACGGTCGTGATGCGCGAGGACGGGGAGGCCCTCGCGGACCTCGCGCGAGCCGGCGACGAGGTCGTGGTCTGCCGCGGCGGGCACGGGGGTCGGGGGAACGCGCGCTTCGCGAGACCCTGGAGGCAGGCCCCGGACTTCGCGACCCCGGGCGGCGAGGCCGAACAGGCCGTGATCCGGCTCGAACTGCGGTTGCTGGCGGACATCGGGATCGTGGGGTTGCCCAACGCGGGGAAGTCGTCGCTGATCAATCGCGTCTCCGCGGCGAAGGCCCGGGTCGCGGACTACCCCTTCACCACCCTCGTCCCCAACCTCGGCGTGGTCGAGGTCTCGCCCGGGGTCACCTTCGTGGTCGCGGACATGCCCGGGCTCGTGGCGGGGGCCTCCCGGGGAGTGGGCCTCGGGGCGAGGTTCCTTCGCCACTGTGAGCGGGCGCGCGCCCTCCTCTACCTCGTGGACGCGGGCGGAGAGGGCGACCCGGTCGAGGCCTTGCGCACGGTGGAGGCGGAACTGCGCGCGCACAGCGAGGACCTGGCCGCGCGCCCGGCGCTCGTCGCCGCGAACAAGTGCGACCTGCCCGGAAGCGATGTCGCGGCCGAGGCCCTGCGCCGGGAGGCCGAGCGCCTGTCCCGCCCGTTCTTCGCCGTTTCCGCCCTGACCGGCGCCGGTGTGCCCGACCTCGTGCGGGCCATGGCGAGGCTGGCGCTCGGAGACCCCGGCCGGCGAGAAGCACCCAGCGACCCGGGGGCGAAACGACGCGACAAGTCGGTCCGAACCGTGTAGAATCCGTTGGGTTTGGCCGGGAGGACCCGATGAAGACGCATTCTCGGCGTCTCGTGGCGTGGGCGGCGTGTCTGGGCGGCCTGGGGCTCGCGGCGGTCCCGAGTCCGGCCGAGGGTCAGTGTAGCGCGGGGACCCAGGTTTCCGACACGTGCGGGGACGTGTCGTCCGAGGGGTGCTGCCTGCCCGACGGCACGTTGGAGTGGTGCGAGGGCGGCGTCCTGTGTGGGATCGCCTGCTCGCAGAACCCGGCGCCGGACAACAAGTGCGGGTGGAGCACGGACGGGGGATTCTACGACTGCGGGTCCTCGACCCTGCCGGAGCCCACGTGCGCACACCCGTACGACTGTCCCGGGAACTGCGTGCCGTGCGGGGACGTCTCGTACGAAGGCTGCTGCGAGGGGCTCGTGCTGACGTGGTGCGAGTGCGGGTGCCTGCGCACGATTGACTGCTCGTTGAACACGGCCCCTGCCGACACATGCGGGTGGAACGCGGAGGTGGGGTTCTACGACTGCGGACAGGTCGGGGCGGACCCGTCGGGGACGTACCCGCTGGAATGCTCGGGCGGGCCGTGCGTGCCCTCCTGCGGCGGCAAGCAGTGCGGGGACGACGGGTGCGGAGGGTCCTGCGGGACGTGCCCCGCGGGACAGACCTGCAACGCCACCGGCCAGTGCGTCCCGGTCTGCACGCCCGACTGCGCGGGCAGGCAGTGCGGGGACGACGGGTGCGGGGGGTCCTGCGGGACGTGCCCCGCGGGACAGACCTGCCAGGCCGGGACGTGCGTGGGCAGCGGCTGCGGGGCGAATCCGGACCTGACGTGCCTCGGGAACTGCGGCTGGACCGGGACCGGCGGCTGCGAGTGCGACGAGTACTGCCAGGACTGGGGCGACTGCTGCCCGGACTTCGCCGCGTGCTGCCCCGACCTGTGCACCCCGGACTGCTTCCTGAAGGACTGTGGGGATGACGGCTGCGGCGGGTCCTGCGGCACGTGCCCCTCCGGGCAGACCTGCGATGCCACCGGCCAGTGCGTCACAACCTGCACACCCGACTGCGCGGGGAAGCAGTGCGGGTCCGACGGGTGCGGGGGCACGTGCGGGTCCTGCCCGGCGGGACAGACGTGCGACGCATCGGGCCAGTGCGTCGGGTGCACCCCCGCCTGTGCCGGGAAGCAGTGCGGGTCCGACGGGTGCGGGGGCACGTGCGGGTCCTGCCCGGCGGGACAGACGTGCAACGCATCGGGCCAGTGCG
>DYKK01000133.1:7197-8661 GCA_020722625.1 Anaeromyxobacter dehalogenans | reverse complement strand
CCGCCGCCCCGGGACCTTGACCCGATCCCCGGGGTCCGCGTACGCTTCGTCCATGCCGCGCGGCGAACCCCCACGGTCCCGGCGATCCGACTCGAAGCCCCCCGCGACCGTGCGTCCCGGCGAGGTCCCGCCGCCCCACCACGTCGAGGCCGAGAGGAGCCTCCTCGGGACCATCCTCGTGGACCCTCCGTCGCTGGCCCTGGTCGTGGAGCACGTGGGCCCCGACGACTTCTACGTCCCCGCGCACCAGAAGGTCATGGAGGCGATGCTTCGCCTGTTCGAGAAGGGGGTCGCGACCGACGTGGTCACGGTCTCGGACGCCCTGATGGGACGGGGGGAACTGGACGCGGTCGGCGGCGCGGCCTACCTGGCCCGGCTCGAGGCCGAGGCCAAGGCCACCGCGTCCGTCGAGTACTACGCGAAGATCGTGCGGGACAAGTCGCTGGTCCGGCGGATGATCGATACCGCCAGCACCATTGTGTCCGAGGGCTACTCGTCCGAATACGAGCCCGAAGAGTACCTGGATCGGGCCGAGCACAAGGTCTTCTCGGTCGGGGACGAGCGGGTGCGCGGGCGCGTGCGCCGCCTGGACGAGGTCCTGCGCGAGGCGGTGACCCGGATCCAGTCGCTCAAGGACCGCGGTGCGCACGTGACCGGCATCCCGACGCAGTATGAGGCGCTGGACCGCCTCCTGCTCGGGTTCCAGGACTCGGACCTGGTCATCATCGCGGCGAGACCCTCGATGGGGAAGACGAGTTTCGCCCTGAACCTCGCCGTGAACGCGACGTGCTTTTCGGACCCGAGGCACGTGTTGTTCTGCTCGCTCGAGATGGCCGAACAGCAGATCGCGGACCGGATCTTGTGCATCGTGCGAGGCCTCGAGTCGAACCGCGTCCGGCGGGGGTTCCTGGCCCAGGCGGAACTCGCCGCCATCCGCGAGACGCGCGACCTCCTGCGCAACGCCCCGCTCTACCTGGACGACTCGGCCCGACTGAGCGTGCTGGAACTGCGAGCCAAGGCCCGCCGACTCCGGGCCCGCGGGGAACTCGACATGGTGATTGTGGACTACCTGCAACTGATGGAACCCGCGGACAAGAAGGTCAGCCGGGAGCAGCAGGTCGCCGAGATCTCGCGATCGCTCAAGGCCCTGGCCAAGGAACTGAACATCCCCGTCGTCGCCCTGTCCCAGTTGAGCCGGGCGCCCGAGACGAGGCCCGGCAAGGACAAGCGCCCGCAGCTGTCCGATCTGAGGGAATCCGGAAGCCTGGAACAGGATGCGGACGTGGTCATGTTCCTGTATCGTCCTGAATATTACGAAAAGGAAAAGACCAGTGACGAGGACAAGGGCGTCCTCGAGGTCATCGTGGCCAAGCAGCGCAACGGCCCCGTCGGAAAGGCCCGCCTGGGCTTCCTGCCCGAGACGATGCAGGTCGCGACCCTCCAGGGCGCCGAGGAACCGATGGA
>DYKK01000133.1:0-7097 GCA_020722625.1 Anaeromyxobacter dehalogenans | reverse complement strand
CGCCGCGAGGCGCGGTCAATGGTAGGGTCCGGAGCGCGGGCGCGGCCTCTCGGACAGGACCCGGACCAGTTGCGCGGGCTCGGTCACCACGAAGTCCGCCCCCTTCTCCCTCATCTGGGTGGCGGCCTTGCGGTCCAGGCCGATCGCGCATCCGACGAGGGTCAGGCGATACCGCTCCTTCAGGGCCACGAGCCCCCGCTCGTCGGGCAGGCAGTTGCCCACGTAGGCCACTCGCACCGCGGTCTGCATGTCCTCGAGGCCTCGCAGGCGTTCGATCGCCTCCGTGACCTTCGTCGGGTAGTCCGCCTCCATGCTCTCGACCACGCCAAGCGACCGGATCCAGCGCGCCTCCTCGGCGTCCATCATCCCCATCCCCATGGAGCCGCGCCCCACCACGACCTCGACGTAACGCTGGAGGTCCAGGCGCGCCAGGACGTGCTGGACCTCGGACTGGCTGCGGCTCGTCACGGCCCCGAGGGGACAGCGCTTGCGCAGGCCGGCCACGTCGGCCGGGTCGAGCCACGAGGTCTCGAGGTCAATGGCCCCGTCCTCGGTCACGAACTGGCGTGGCTGGCCGTGCTCGCGGAGGAACAACTCCTCCCCGAGATACGCCTCGGCCAGGATGCGCTTGACGAAGTTGTCCATCATGATGTGGCCCTCCGCGAGGGCCAGGAAGCGGTTGCGCAGCCCCCTCACCCGGCCGAGTCCCCGGATGCCGCCGCCCCTGGAACGCAGGACCTTGTTGAACTCCGGGAGGTTCTTCAGGCGCGCCAGTTCCCCGAGGCTGACCCTCAGCCTCCCGCTCGCCCGGACCGCCTGGAGGAGGTCCGGGCCGTCGTAGCCCCCGAAATCGGCCTCCGAAAACTCGACCGGAAGCCAGTGCAGGGCCGCGACCAGCAGGGCGTGCATCGCATCCACGTGCGAATCAATGCCTTGCGCGCGGGCGAACTCCTCGACATCGGACAGGTGAAAGACCGGTCCGCCGACCGGCTCGACGCCCAGGAGTCTCACCAGGTACGCGTCCACGCCCCTGCTGACCGCCGCGCACCTCGACTTCGAACGGTCGATCAGGGCGTCCTCCAGGTCGAAGACCAGAATATCGTAGTTCGAAACACCACCCATGATGGTTTCATCCTTCGAGCAACCCGCAACGTGGCGCGGATTGCGACCCGGCCGCAACGCGGCCGGCGTGGGGGGTGAACCGGCACGAGAACTCAAAGAGTTCGAGTGCCGGGAGGGGGGCGTGCGACGCCCCCCTTCGATCAGTGTCCGGACTCCTTGGACCGATTTCAAACGTTCGATTCACAGGACAATCCGAGTTGTTGACCCCTTTCCAGACTGCTTGAAAACGGCTTGGCCAACATCGGGCATTGGTCACATTCCCGGTTTGAAGCGGTAGGGCCAGCGGATCACGCACACGCCCCCCGCGGGCCTGGCGAACTTCAGGCTCGAGATCTGACGCAGCACGCACGCCGCGACCTCCTGGCCGAGGTCGTTCACGGTCACGGCGAGCCCCGATACGGTCCCGTCTTCCTCGATGGTGAACCGGACCTCCAGTCGTCCGGCGAGGTCGGGATTGCGCTGGAGGTGCATCTCGTAGCAGGCGCGGACGGCCCCGGCCCGCCCGCTCATCACCCGGGCCACGTCCTTCTTGTCGCAGAACCCCGCGGGCCGCGAGACCGCCACCGCGGCCTCGACCTTCGCGGGCTTCGGGACCCGATCCAGCGCGAACAGGATCGGGACCGCCGCGGGGCAAGGATTCCCCTCGCCGCAGGCGAGGCCGGGGAACCAGTCCGCGATCGCCGTGAACGCGGGCCCCGAGGCGGCCAGGACCTCCGCCGCGGCGTCGAGGAGCATCGCCGCCGGCAGGTCCCGGGACCGGACGATCACCGGGACCGCGGGCGAGAGGGTGCATCCGCGTCCGGGCTCGCCGAGCCACTTCCCGAGCGCGGCGGCCAGGAGGCCCTTGAAACCGGCCTTTTCCTCCCAGCGGACCTGGACGCCCGTGACGGCCCGACCCTGCTGGAGCACGCGCACGCCCTCGGGCCACGCCCCGCCCGGGACCTTGCACCGGGGGCCTCCGGCCGGCGGATAGACCTCGGCCGCGCCCGGACCCAGGGCCACGAGGACCCTCGCCCCCTTCGGGGCCTCGACCGCCGGCACGTCCGGGACCTTGCGGAAGAAGACCGGGAGCACCCGGAAGAACGACCCCGGTTGGAGGAGGCGCGCCTCCGTGAACCCGGCCCGCTCGGCCAGGGCCAAGGCGGTCTCGACCCGCCTCGCGACCTGCGATCCCTCCACGGCCCACAACAGCGCGCGGCCCCGGTCCTTGCGGTCGGCGTTGCGCGCGGTCCCGGCCTGCGGATAGGCCCGGGCCTCGATCGGGGTCGCCGCCTCCGCGACCTCGCGCAACCTTGCGCCGACCTGCTCGACCCGGGCGTCGCTCACGCGGGACAGGTCCTCGCCGGCCGCCGCGGGCACCCCCGGGAAGACCCGTTCCCCGGCCAGGTCCGACACCTGCCCGTCCTTCCACCCGAGCACCGGGCGAAGCCCGACGCGCATCTCGTCGCCCTTCAGGGTCGCGACCACCAGCGGCGAATAGGTGCCGGCCACCCCGGCGGACGGCGTCGCGGGCCTCGGGTCGGGGTCCAGGACCGCGGGCAGGGGGAAGGCGTGGGCCCCAAGCAGCGCCGCGGCCTCGTCCCGTACCTTCCCGACCCACGGGGCCAGTCCCTTCTCGCCGCCTTCGCCGAGCGCGAGCCAGCGGGACAGGTGCCGGAGGGCCGCCGGGAACGCCGTCTGCATCGGGTCGGAGGTCGGGGGATTCGGCCAGCCCGGGAGGGCCTGCATCAGGAGGGGTCCCCGCTCGGAGTCGGGGGCGCCGGCCACGGTCCGGAGCGCGTCCAGCAGGCGCCTGATCGCCACGAGGCGGATCGCGGGGGCCAGGGGCGTGTCGCCCTCGGCCCGAGTCAGGACCCCGGTCAGGTCGGCCACGGCCGACGGATCGTAGGCGCCGGCGAGGGCCCGGAGGTCCCGGGCCAGTCCCTCGTCGCGCGCGCGGTCCGCGAGCCCCTTCAGGAAGGCCGCGACCCGGCCCGCGTCCCCCGGGACGGCCCCGGTGACCTTCGCAAGCCATTCCGCCCCCGAGGCGAGCCCCGCGGCCAGGGCGACCAGTTCAAAGCGCACCACGGCGTCCTGGGCCGCCGCGTCGGCCCCCGGTTTCGACGCCGCGCCCTTCAGGGCCTCCAGGTCCCGGAAGAAGGCGTCGTCGAACCGAAGCGCGGCGAGGCGGCCGGTGACCTGGCCCACGTCGAGCGGCGGTTCCCGCGGGGGCGGCGGCGGCTCCCGCCGGCAGGCGATCACGCTCCCCAGGAGCACCAGGCTCGCGATCGCCAGCCGGCGCCGTCGTGTCCACGCAACGCTCCGTTCGCGAAGCCGGGCGTCCATCGTGATCCCCTCCCGTTCACATCGGGCGCGAGTATAGACCCGCGGCCTCCCGGTTTCAATCGCGGAAACGGGCGGATTCGCATTTGACATCCGCGGACCCAGTTCCTATCCTTGCGCCCGCCCGGACCGGAGGCCGAGAGCCGCGCATCGCATGGCCAACGCACGACGAAGCGCCGCGAAGTTCGCAAAGGAAACATCTCGCATCCTCCGCCACCGGGGCCGGCGCCTGGCCGCCCCGGAGAGGGAGAGGATCGCCGCGAGCCTGAAGGACCTGGAGGATGCGCTTCGGGAACGGGCCGACGATGCGCGCGTGGCGCAAGCGGCCCAGCGGCTGCGGGAGACCCTGGCGCCCCACGCCGAGACCCTGCGCCGCGCGTCGGTCTTCGAGTACGTCCAGTCCCTGGGGACGGCGGTGGCCGTGGCGCTGCTGATCCGGGCCTTCGTGCTGGAGGCGTTCAAGATTCCGACCGGCTCCATGATTCCAACACTCATGGTCGGTGACCATCTCTTTGTCAACAAGTTTGTTTACGGTCTGCGGATCCCCTTCACCAACCGGCACTTCGTCACGTTCGGGGCCCCGCAACGGGGCGAGGTGGTCGTCTTCGAGTTCCCCGGGGACGGCGACGACCGCGGCAAGGACTTCATCAAGCGGGTGGCGGCGGTGGCCGGGGACCGCGTCCGGCTCGCCGGCAATCACCTGATTGTGAACGGAAGACCCGTGGAGAACGAGGTCGTGGCCCGGCGGGCGTCCTGCAACGACGACACCCTCGTGATGTGCCGGTGCGACATCCAGAAGGAGCGCGTGGACGGCCTGGAGTATCTGACCCAGCACCTGTCGGAGGTGGATCCCTCGGACCCGGTTCGATGCCAGGACACCCGCCCCGACTGGCCCACCGAGGACCCGAGGATGTACGGGAGCCGGGGGTCGAACGGCGACTACCCCGAGGTCACGGTCCCGCCGGGGCATGTCCTGGTCCTGGGGGACAACCGGGACAACTCGAGCGACGGACGGTACTGGGGATTCGTTCCCGTCGAGAACGTCAAGGGCAAGGCCCTGTTCATCTGGTGGCCCCCGGGACGCTGGTTCCGGGCGGTGCACTGAGGACGGCCCGGGCCATGGCCTCGCGCGCCGCGGGGTCGTGACGGCGCGCCGCGAGGGTCGGGTCGATCAGACCCCCGTCCGCCAGACGGTCCCACGCGAGCAGCACGCCGCCGACGACGGGCGGGGCCTGAATCGTGCGGACCTCGATCCGGGGAAAGGCGGAGCGCGCCTCGGCCTCGATGGTCCGGGCGAACAGCGGACACGTCGCGCGGGTCAGGACGCTCCCTCCGAACACCAGCGGGAAGGGCTCGTCCGGGCGGAAGAGTTGCGACGCCACGAGCCGGACCGAGAGCCCGAGCTCGCGGCCCATCTCGACGAGGATCGCCCGGGCGACCTCGTCCCCGGCCTCGGCCGCCTCGAAGACCAGCGGGGCCAGGGTCGAGGCCAGCGCGCCGAAGGGCAGGCGCGACGGACCCTCGGGCCCGTCGCCCGGGATCATGAACTCCACGAGGTCCTCGATCTCTTCCAGCCCGAGGTGTCGCACGATCAGGTCCTCGATCCGGGTCTTCGGTCCCCGCCCGTCCTTGCCCCGGCGGGCGGCCCGGAGCCCCGCGATCGCGATGTCCGACCCGCCCCCGGTGTCCCCGAGCTCGCTCGCCAGCCCCCCGACCCGGGCCTCGCGCCCGTCCCGTCCCCGGCCGACCGTGTTCGCCCCGGTCCCGGAGACCACGGCGACCCCCACGCCGTCGTCGGTCCCGGCCCGGAGGATCAGGAAGGTGTCGTTGACGAGGACGCGCGCCCCTGCGAGCGAGGACTCCCCGACCTCGACCGCGACCTCCGCGGTCATCCGGTCCAGGACGGCGTGGTCCCTGGGCCGGTCCAGGCCGGACAGGCCGTAGGCCACGGCCCCCGGTGCCAGGCCGTCCCGGCGGCACGCCGCGACGAGCGGCCCGACGACCTCGATCAGGGTGGCCCGGGCCCGGGCGACGCCGATGGCCTGGTAGTTCCCGGGACCGGCCAGGACGTGGGCCACGACCCGACCGTCCAGGGTCATCGCGAGGCCGGCGGTCTTGGTGCCGCCCGCATCCACGCCGAGCAGGGCGACCCGGGCGGGGTCGCGCGTCCCATCGGAATTCGTCGTCTCCATCGCGGCTCCGGAAAGGGCGGTGTGGAATTCAGTCCCGCGAACGCACGGGGCCTCCCCGCCCCCCCTCGCCGGCCTCCCTGCCGGCGGGGACGAGGATACCGCCCCGCCGGACCTGGAACAACCGCCCGCCGGATCGGACAACGCGACGGGCGAGCGCGCCGGCCAGGATCCCGAGCCCCGCGAGGTCCCTCAAGGGCGCCAGCAGGAGGGCCGCGAGCGCCGGTCCGCCCCCCTGCACGGAGCGCGTCCAGGTCGCGGCGAGGAGGGCGCGGGCGAGCGCGGCGAGGGCCAGGGCGGCCAGGGACGCGGTGGACCCGGACCAGGCCGCGGTCAGAAGCGACACGGGGAACGCGGCGACCCCCAGCCCCAGGAGGAGCGTCCGACCCGACGACACCCGCGCGAGGACCGAGAGGTGCCCCGACAGGGCGTCGCGCAACGACCTCGACCCGCCGGACGCGAGGGTGCCCACGGAGAGGGGGAGCAGGACTGCTCGGTGTCGCGGCGTGGACATCAGCGCGGCCATCGCGATCCCCGGGCGGTTCACGGAGAGGGGGTCTCGCAGGGCGGACGCCAGGGCGTCACGGCGCAGCGCCACGCACGGCGGGAGGAGCCCGGCCGGGCCGTACCAGGCCACCAACAGCGGTGCCAGGTCTGCAATCAGGCGTGCCAGAGAACTGCCCAAGGGACCCGACGTGCCCGGGGCCGCGACCGGGCAGGCCCCGGCCGCGTCCAGGACCTCGCTGCCCGCGACCGCGGCCGCGACCGGGGCGATCTCGCGGGCCGCCGGCCTCGCGCAGGGGTCCAGGAAGACGACCACGCGCGCATCGTCGGGGACGGCCTCGGCGGCCAGGGCGTGGAGCCATGCCTCGGGGAAGACGCGGGGGGGAGGGTCCGCGGCCCGGACGAGGACTCGGGCGGGGTCCATCAGGCTGGATGCCTCGCGCAGGGCCGACGCGGAGCGAGGGTCCTCGAGCGGGTGGGCCGCGCACAGGAGGGTGGGGGTCCCCGCCTCGGAAACGGCCACGGACCGGACCAGGGCCGAGGCCGGGGGGTGCTCCGGGTCGCCCGTGACGACCACCGCGACCGGAGACGACACGTGGTCCAGACGCCTCGCGCGGCGACCCCGCGCAAAAGCGACCAGGGCCCGGCAGGAACCCGCCAGGGCGACGAGCGCGAGCACGAGGACCGCGAGGTCGAGGACCATGCGACCCCATTCTCCCGGGCGGATCGATCCTGCCACGAAGAGCGCTTCCAGTCACCTGCTCTGCCACGACCCGCCACCGAATTCCGCGGTAAACAGGTTCAGTGGACAGGTTCAGGTTCAGTGACAGGAGTCGGTGGCAGTGTCAGTGTCAGTGCGGCGTTGGTCGCGAAAAATGGGGTGCCGAGGCGGCCTCGGCCACTCTCCGCGGGCAGTGCCCGCGGCTCCAGGTTCGCGATGAGTTTGTTCATTGAAGTCCG
>DYKK01000132.1:5697-8662 GCA_020722625.1 Anaeromyxobacter dehalogenans | reverse complement strand
AGGAGCCCGGGGCATCCCCCGGTTCCTGACCGATCCGCCCCCGCGGACCCGTTTCGACTTGACACGGGCGCGTCCCTGTTCTACGAAGTCCCTGTCTTTGGCGTGAAGCAGGGGGTTCGCCCCCACAACACGAGGAGGGCCTTGAGATGGTGAACAAGATCGGGATCATCGGCGGGGGCTACATCGGCGGGGTGCTCGTCCACGAGATCGTCAACCGCCGGCTCGCCCGGGAGGTGGGGCTGTGCGACCCGGCCCCCATCCCCAACCCGAACGACCCGCCGGACCGCCAGGCGGTCACGGCCAAGCAGTCGGTCGCGATCGGCAAGTGCCTGGACATCGCGGAGGGCCTGCCCACGGTCGGACGGGACATCCGGCTGGTCGGGAGCAAGGACTACTCGGCGCTCCGGGGCGCCGACCTGGTCATCAACACGGCCGGGGTCCCGCGCAAGGCGCGGCCGGACGGGACGTACCCCACGCGCGAGGAACTGCTCGCCATCAACCTGAAGGTCACGAAGCAGGTCGCGGCCGGGATCCAGGAGCAATGCCCCAACGCGATCATTGTCTCGATCGCGAACCCCCTGGATGCGATCGTCTATCTGTTGAACAAACTGCTGAAGCCGCCGAAGAACCGGATCATGGGCATGGCCGGCCAGCTGGACTCGGGCCGGTACCGATACTTCGTGGCCGAGGCCGCGAACGTGTCCACCGAGAACGTGACCGCGATGGTCCTGGGCGGGCACGGGGACGACATGGTGCCGGTGCGGTCGGCGTGCCAGGTCGCGGGCATCCCGGTGACGAAGTTCCTGGACGCGGAGACGCTCACGAAGATCGAGACGCGCACGCGCAAGGCGGGCGGCGAGGTCGTGGGCCTGCTGGGCTTCGGGTCGGCGTTCGTGTCGCCGGCGTGGGCCGCGCTCGAGATGGCCGAGGCGATCCTCTTCGACAAGCGCAAGATCATCCCGGTGTGCGCGTACCTCGACGGCGAGTACGGGGTGAAGGGCCTGTTCATGGGCGTTCCGTGCATCCTCGGCCGGAACGGCATCGAGAAGATCATCGAACTCGACCTGACGGACGGCGAGAAGGCGGCCTTCGCGAAGTCCGTCCAGAGCGTGCGCAAGACGTGCGACGAGGTCGAGCAGATGACCGCGAAGTAGCCCGGCGCGGCCGCGATCACGCCCCGCGTTCCCCCGGCTCTCCCCCTAGCGGACCACACCCGCAAGGCGCTCCGCCCAGGTGAGGACCCCCCGGACCCCGAGCGAGGGCCGGCCGGTCAGGTCGTGCCAGGCGAAGCAGGGGTAGCCGAACTCGACGAACGGGACCTCGAGCGCGTCCCCTTGCAGGGCGTTGCGCTCCCAGGAACTCCCGACGACGACGTCCAGCCCGCCGTCGGAAAGCGCGCGGGACAGGTGGCGGTTCCAGGTGAGCACGCTCGGGTCGTGGTCTCGGTCGGGGTCCTGCGAGGCCGGGCTGTCCGGGTCCGAGGGGTCGGCGGACCGCCCCCGGCGCAGGCGGACCGCGACCTCCATCCCGAGGTCCTCCTCCATCGTGCGGGCGAGCCCCGGCAGCCACTCGGGCAGGGCCGCGAGCGCGACCCTCCGGCCCGCCAGGCGCCTGAGGACCGCCCGCTCGAGGAAGGTTCCCGCCTCGCGCAGGACCGGGTCCACGACCGCCTCGGGCCGCCCGGGGGCCCCCGCGGCCTCCGCCACCCGGCGCAGGAACGCCTCCGTCCCCGCAACCCCCACCGGCAACTCCACGTCCACGACCGTGGCGCCCGACCGCGCCCCGATGCGTCGGGCCGCCTCCCGGCCGGACGGCAGGGCCGCGAGCACCGACGCCCGGGCCGCGCGCGCGAGGCCCGGGACCGGCGCGTGCGACAGCCAGGTCGGGCAGGGATCGAGGCCGAGGTCGCGCAGCATCCCTTCCAGGGCGGCGATGTTCGCCCGCTGGTCCGCCTCGTTGCGTTCGTACAGGTACCCGATCACGGCGGCGGCGCCGGGGATCGGACCGCCCTCGAACGCGGCGTCGGGCAGGGAATCCGCGATGCCCTCCAGCGCGGCACGAAAGGCCGCGTCGTGGTCGCGGGTCAGGAACCGGGACGAGAGGGCGATGCTCGGGATGCCGGTGCGTTCCCGCAGGTCCAGGGCCGCGCCGGTGAGGTCCTCCCCCGCGAGGGTCACGCGCGAGAGCTCGGCCAGGAAGAAACACGAGGGCCTGCGGACCGCGAGGAGCCGCTGCGCCGTCTTCTCGATCGCCTCCATGGTCCCCAGCACCCCCGCGGTCAGGTCGCTGAAGGTCAGGGCGAGGCGCGTCCGTGGGCCATCGAGCACGAGGTCCTGACCCCAGTCCGCCACGAGGTGGGTGTGGTGGAAGTGCTCGGTAATGCAGGCCGCGCCCACGTAGATCAGGACCGAGTCCGGGACCGCGGCGGCCGCCATCATGGCCCCGTCCATGAACGAGGGGGCGAGCCGGAGGGTGGAGTCGTGTTCCACGGTCATGCCCCCGAGACCCCTCGGCCCATGCGGCGAGGCAGCCTCCAGCCCGCCCTCGCGAGGAGGCGCCTGAGCGACCGCCTCGCGCCCCCGACCCCGAACTCCAGGTCCCCGACGCCGAACGGGACCGCGCCCGTGGCGAGCGCGCCCCCGGGGTCGTCGCGGTCGCAATACACGAGGTCCGGCGCGAGGTCCCGCACGCGCTCGATCAGGTCCGGGGCGTCGCGATCCACCTCCAGGGCCTCGACCCGCGCCGCCCCCGCCCCGGGGAGGTCGGCCGCGAGGGCCGCGGCCTGTCCGGCGAGGGGTCCGACGAGCGTCACCTGGAACCCGAGGTCCACGAGGAACCGCACCGGGTCCAGGCCGAAGAAGAAGGCGGGCGAGACCATCTCCGGGACCGTGCCCCAGTCCGCGACCAGGGCGACCCGCACCCCAAAGGCCCGGCGGCGCAGGTCGTCGAGGTCCGGCGCGGCGTC
>DYKK01000132.1:0-5597 GCA_020722625.1 Anaeromyxobacter dehalogenans | reverse complement strand
CCGGCGAGGGCCACGGCGTGGGGGTCGCGCGTCACGGCACGGTCCCGGGCCGCCAGGAACACGCGCCACCAGTTGCGGTCCAGCGCATCCGTGAACCGCGGCAGCGGCGGGTTGAAGCACTCGACCGCGTGACCCTGTTGCCGGGCCATCCGGCAGACCCTCGGGACGTCATCGCCGACCATCTCCGCGTCGCATCCGACCAGGACGCGCACCTCGCGGCCCGGGTGCTCGGCGCGCAGGCGCGCCAGGAGCCCGCCCAGCCGGTCCTCGCCCCCGAAGACCGCGGCGTGGTCGTCGGTGTCCGTGAAGTGGGTCTCGCGCACGAGCCACGACCACGACCGGCGCGCGGGGGTGAAGGGACTGGCCCCGTGCACGAAGCGGTCGGACAGGGGCTGTCGCACCTGCTGGCACTCGCGGTTCCCGTGGAAGACCACCGGGGTCGGCCGGTCCAGGAGGGCCACGAGGATGAACCAGTCCCGGTCGCCCCAGGTCCCGAAGAACCGGCTGCGCGGGTCGTGCCACTCGTGGTCCGTGCGGTAGGAGTGCGCGATCAGCGAGTCGTCCTCGCGGCCGGGCCGGTCCGGGGACCCGGGGGCCGCGGGGGGGTCCCCGACCGGGGGGGAGGCCCAGGCGAGTCCCGGCGGAACGGACAGGGACAGCAGGAATGCGAGGGCGGCCTCCGGGCCGCCGGTCGCCGGGACGGCCGGGTCGCCCGCCACGACCGCCTCCCGCGACAGCAGACCGAGCGGGGTCCAGGCCAGGGGGACCTCGCCCTCGCGGGGGCGGGACTCGGGGTCCAGCACGAGGCACCGGGCGTCGAGGGGGGCGTCCGGCCGCGACAGGACGAGGCGCAGGCCGGGACGCTCCCTCCCGAGGAACCGGACGTCGGCGAGGGCCCACGGCCCGAAGAAGGGGACCCCCGGCGCGACCTGCCACGCGAGACACCGCCACAGTCCGAAGGGGGACGGCTCCAGGGGGCCGAGTTCGCGGTTGTGCAGGTCGAGCCACGCGGCCCGGCCGCCCGCGCGGAGCGCCACGAGGCGCAGGGCCAGGTCCTCCATCCACGCCCTGTCCGGCGGCGCAGGTCCCCTGTCGTAGAGGTACAGGTCCCCGGCGACCGATGGGGGCGCGCCGGGGGCCGCCGGGCGGGCCTGGACGGAGATCAGGACCTGCTGCCTGGCGGGAGGCCCCCCGAAGGCGAGGAGGAGGTCTCCCCGGGACGTGGGGACCGCAGTGCGACACCCGAGCGCGCCGAGGTCGCGGACGAGGTCCGCCAGGGCCCGGTCCAGGGGCGGCGGGCCGGGGGGCGTCGGGGGGCCATGGGGTGACGCAGGGCCGCTCACGGGGCACCCCCCGGTCGCCACGCGGCGAACAGCGCCTCGAAGGCGTCGTCGTCGAGCGGGGTGGGCACGACCAGGGAGTCTCCCGGCCCCTCGTAGATCGCGTCGGCCAGTCGCCGGATCGCTGCGGCCGCCGGGGAGTCCGGCGCCGTCTCGATCAGGGTGCGGCCCGCCCGCTCGGCCTCGAAGACCGCGGGGTCCCTGGGGATCCACGCGGCGACCCGGGTCCCCAGGGCCGAGGCGAACCGCTCGAGGAGGTCGCGCTCGCCGGGGACGCCGCGCAGGTTCGCGACGAGGCCGGCCACGCGCCCCCCGCCCCGGTTCGCCAGGTTGCGCACGCCGTGGGCGATGTTGTTTGCGGCATAGACCGGCAGGATCTCGCCCGACGTGACCAGATAGACGGCCGTGTCCGGCCCGCGTCGCAGCGGGGTCGCGAACCCGCCGCACACGACGTCCCCGAGCAGGTCGAAGAGGATGACATCGAAGGGCGCCAGCAGGTCCCCCGCGGTCCGCAGCACGTCAAGGGCCAGGGTGATGGCCCGCCCCGCGCACCCGACCCCGGGTTTGGGGCCGCCGGTCTCGAGGCACCACACGCCCGTGCGGCCGCGCTGGAGGAGCCCCTCGATGTCCCGGCGGTCCACTCGCCCCTTCTCGCGGAACAGGTCCATGACGGTCCGGGCCCGGCGATCCACGTGCGCGGTGCACGAGTCGTGTTTGGGGTCGCACCCCACCTGGAGTACCTCCAGGCCTCGGGAGACCCCGAGGACCGCGAGGTTGGTGACGACCGTGGTCTTCCCGATGCCTCCCTTGCCGCAGAGGACGATCTCGCGCTGGCCTGGCCGGGTCCGGGTTCCCATCGGATGCATCCGTGAACCGCGTGGATATCTTGTGGGATGGACGCGGAAAGTCAAGGAACGAGGAGGACTCCGGGCGTCTCGCCGCGCCGGTCACCGCGACGACTCGTGGCGCGACAGGGCGACCCGCTGGCCTTCGCGGGCGTCCGCGTCCCCCCGGGCGCGGCGGCGGCACCCGAGGCGGTTGCCGCGCCAGTAGGCCACGGCCTCGACCGTCCGGCGGATCGGGGCCAGGGCGAGGTCCCGCGGGTCCCGGAGGCGCAGGGCCGCGGCCGCGTCCCTCGCGGTCCGACCCGCGGCCCGGCGGGCCGCGGCGAGCAGCGTGTCGCGCGTCCCGAAGAGGAAGGCATCGGCCTCGCCCTCGATGAAGCGCCGGCCGTACAAGGCGCCGAGCGGGTAGTTGTGCGAGTGCATGACCAGGGCCTCGGGGACGTAGCGCACCCGCCAGCCGCGGCGTCGCGCCCGGACGCCCCACTCCGTGTCCTCGGACCCCCAGGCGTCGGTGTAGAAGGGCTGCTCGTCCAGGGCCTCGCGGCGGATTGCCGCGAACGGCAGCGACAGCGGGATCCAGGGCGGGGCCTCGCCGCTCGCGGGGAAGGCCCGCGCGTACTCTGCGCGCACGTGGGTCCAGGCATCGGGTCGCGGGACCTGGCGGGCGAACGCGGCCACGACCGGAGGGTCCCCGGGGGCCTCGACGGCCTGGACCAGCCGCCCGAGGGCCTCGGGGCCCAGCAGCACGCAGTCCGAGTTCAGGAAGACGACGATGCGGCCCCGTGTCTCGGCCACCGCCTCGTTGAGGACGCGCCCGGGAAAATAGTCCTGCGCGGACCGGCGGATCAGGCGGTGCGGGAACCGGGACACGATGTCGAGGGTCGCGTCCGTGGACCCGGAATCCACGACCAGGAGTTCAAGGTCGCGCTCGTCCTGCGAGAACAGGGCGCACAGGGCCTGGCCGACCCCGGGGGCCGAGTTCCGGGTTCGCATGACCACGGAGCAGGTCGGTTCCGGTCCCGCCACGGGTCAGCCCTCCGGTCGCGGGGCGCCCGCGGCCCGGTCCAGAACCTCGCCCAGGTGCACGGTCTCCCGGCCGGCGAGGAACGCCAGGATGCGCCGGAAGCCCCGAAATCCGTCGCACAGGTACATCGTGATCGGATGAACGATCATGTTGGAAATCGCGCCGCGTTCCTCGTTTCGCCGCAAACCGTCGAGCACGCGGTCGGTCCATTCATCTATGGAATACGAATCAGAGCCAAAATCATCGGACCAGTGATAACGCCTGCGCCATCGCGCGACCCACTCGGGGGTGCGCTCCGCGTGGTACAGGTGCTCGTGGTCCGGGATGACGTTGATCGGGAAGTTGAAGACACCGGTCGGGTGGGGGACCGGCCCGGTCGCGTCCCGGCGGACCCCGTCCGAGATCAATCGGATCCCCAGGTCGGACAGGACCTCCTCGGTGAACGGTCCGTGCATGTACATGTGGTTGCGCCACAGGCGGATTCGCCGGCCCGTGGCCCGCTCGATCACGGACACGGTGCGTTCCGCGTCGAGCCGCTGGTACCAGGGCGGGCCGTTGTACGACCCGATGGCCTTGTTCCAGAACCGGTGCCACCAGGCGGGCGTGAGGCAGGACCAGTTGTGGCCGCCCACCTCGACGAGGGGGTGTTCCACGACCGGGCGGAGGTCCTCCCATTCCTCGACGAAGCACCGGCCCGAGATGAAGAAGGTCACGGGCACGCGCGCGTCCTCCAGCATCTTCAGATAGAGGCGGGCGACCTGGACCTCGGTCAGGTCGCAGTGGCGCTGGTTGCCCGTGCGCAGGGAGGCGTGGTGCAGGTCTCCGGTCAGGCAGATCATGCCGGCCCTCCGGGCTCGAAGAGCGGCAGGCCCAGGCGCCGGGCCGCGGCCGCGAAGTTGGGTTCCCGTGCCGTCCCCACCACGCAAGGAAGGCGATCCGGGCCGCGCCGGGGTCGCGCAACGGGTCGGCGCCGAGCACACAGCGCGCGAGGTCGCGTCCAGCCGACTCGCGCAACCCGTAGGCCACCCACGGGAACAGGACGGCGAGCCTCTCGCGCGGGGGGGCGAACCGCCAGGCGAGGCGCACGGGCCACGGGGCCGAGACGCCGCCGGACAGGAAGGCGCGGGCCTTTCGCGCGAGGGAACGCGGGTCCAGGAGGCCCGACCCGAGCGCCGCGGACAGGGAGGCCCGCGGGTGATCGGCCCAGGTCAGGCGGGGCCGGCCCAGGCGGCGCGCCTCCACGACCAGGTGCACGGGGGCCAGGGCCTCCTGGAGCCCTGAGGACCACCCCGGCAGGTCGATCCCCTCATAGGGGGCGTAGTCCGGGCGAAACCGGAAGGCCATGGCCCGGTCGTACAGGGTGCGCAGGGCGTCCGGGGCGTCGGCCCGGGCGGCCATCCGGCGGCGGCGCTCCGCGTACGACCAGTGGTACGCTCCCCGGAAGAAGAGCCACGCGTCCCCATACCCGATCACGGCCTTCATGGCGTGGCGCACCACGGCGCGGCGTGCCCCGGGGTCGAGCGTCCCCCGCGCGATCAGGGCGTCGTTGATCACGAGGAGCGTCCCCCGGTTGACGAGGAGGTCTCGGACATCGTCGGGCGCGATGCGGTCCACCCGGAAGCGGTCGAGGGACGGCACGAAGTCCGCGTCTCCGAGGAGCGTGCGGTGGCCGTGGCGCAGGTCGTACCACATGACCCGGCACGGGGCCCGCGCGAGGGCGCGGTCCGCGACGACCCCCGCGTCGGTCCCGATCCCGTGCCGGTCCGATACCGGGGCCAGGGCGGCGTCCAGCGCCGCCTTCAGAGTGGCCGGGGCGCGACCCCGCGTGATGACGAGCAGGTCCAGGTTGTTGTGGGGGTGTTCCAGGCCGTCGCGGACCTCGACTCCGCCCTCGCCCCGCCCGTAGCCGCCCAGCAGGACCAGGGCGCGAAGGAGGTCGGGCGGCACGGTGCGCCGGACCGCCTCGGAGGCCTCCTGGAGGATGGCCGCGATGCGGGCCTCGACCTCCGGGCCTCCGTCCAGGGTGTACCGCTCGCCGGGCATCAACGGGCCTCCCCGTCGCGACGACCCGCGAGGCCCTCCAGCAGGCCCATCAGGGCGTCGAGGCGACGGTTCGCCGCCTGCTCGCGCCGCAGGCCGCCCAGCCCCGCGAACCGGATGCCGGGCCACCGCGCGGAGCGTCGAATGAACCCCGGACACGCGTAGCACGTCAGGCCCGCGATACGGGTGCAGGGACGCCGGCCCAGGGCCGAGACCTTGTGCTCGCGCAGGCAGAAGAGCCGGTGGTCGTGCAGGAAGCGCGCGACCGGGACCCCGGTCGCGGCCAGGGCCTCGGGGACCGCGGCCCCGGCCCACTGGTGCAGGAAGAAGACGTCGGGCCGCAGGTCG
>DYKK01000131.1 GCA_020722625.1 Anaeromyxobacter dehalogenans | reverse complement strand
CTTCCACGATTATCTACAATGGGTCCGCGGAACGCCAGCGGCGGTGTCGGGGGGTGCGTCCGCCGGGAGGTCGCGAAGTTCCGGCCGGAAGGAAGAGGGGCGCGATGCTAGGTGAACCACTCGCTTCAAGGTACGAGCCGTCGGACTCGGTGACCGAGGACAAGTACGGCCGGCACACCACGGGACGCCGGACCCAGGACGGAAGACCCGTGGTCCTCTCCGTGCTCGACCCCGGGTTGAAGGCGGGCGTCCCGGAGGTCGTGGCCGTGGCCGAGACCTCGCGACGGCTGGCGGAGGCCCGGCTTTCGTCCATCCTGCACTGTCTCGAGGCGGGGCGGACGGACGCCGGCAATCTGTACCTGGTGTTCGAGGCCGCGGGGTACGACTCGTTGAAGGCCCTCGTTCGGGCGCGCAACAGCCTCCCCATCGAGGCGGCCCTGGCCGTGGCCTGGCGCATCGCCTCGGTCCTGAAGGCCGCGTCCGACCGGGGTGTTGCCCACCTGGACCTCACGTCGTCCAACGTCTTCGTGGACCCGGAGACGCTGCACGTGCGGGTGGCGCGGTACGGGTTCTCGCGCCTGTTGCCGGGCTACGCGCCGGCGCGCCGGAACGAGCCGTTCCACGGGACGGCCGAGTATCTGGCCCCGGAGGTCTGCGCCGGGCGGGCCGGGGACGCGAGCGCGGACCTCTACGCCCTGGGCATCCTGATGTACGAGATGGTCGCGGGCAAGCCCCCGTTCGTGTCGTCCAGCCCCTCGACCACGATCAAGCGCCAGGTCTATGAGAAACCGCTCCCCCTGCGCGTGGCCAGGCCGGGGATCCCCGGGATCGAGGGGTACGAGCGCGTGCTCGCGCGGCTCCTGGCCAAGGACCCCCGGGGACGCCCCGCCGACGCCGCGGAGGCGCTGGCGGAACTGGAGGCCTTGCGGACGTCCCAGTTCCCCGGCGCGGATCTCACACAGGAGCCGCCTCGCGAGGCCCCCGTCGAGGTCGAGTGCCTCCTTGAGGCCGACGTGAAACAGGAGCCGGCCCCCGAACCCGAGGCCCGGGAGCCCGAGTCCCGCGAGACGCGCGTGTTCACCGGGCTCGCGGCGGAGGTGGCCCAGGCCGCCGCCGCCGCGCCGCTCCCCGCGGCCTCCCCGGCGGAGCGCGCGGTCGAGGTGTCGCGCCCCACCGAGGCGTTCGACGCGTCCCTCGTGGAGGCGGCGCTCCGGGAGGAGGCCGCCCACCGGGCCGAGGCCGAGGCGCCCCCCACGACGACCGGGGAGGCGCCCCCCGCGACGACCGAGGAACCGCCGGCCGCGACGCCGGCCGTGACCGGACCGCCCGCGGACGATGCGAGCGAGTCGGCCCGCAAGGCCGCGGAGTGGTTCGTCGAGGGCTCCGAGGCATTGCCGGAGTCGGTCTTCCCGCCCGAGGAAGAGGAGCGCAAGGAATCCCGGATGTTCTGGGTCATCGTCGGGGCCGTGGCGATCCTCCTGATCGTGGGCGCGGTCGTCTATTTCGAGGGCGCGAAGCCCCCGCCCGTGGAACCCCCGCCCCCGGTGGTGGTGGCCCCCCCGCGGCCCGTTCCGTCTCCCGCCCCGGTCCCGCCCGCCGCGATCCCCGACCCCGGCCCCGCGGTGGCCGCGGTCCCGGACCCCGGGCCGCCGCCGGGACCGCCTCCCCCGCCCCCTCCCCCCGAGCCGTCTCCCGAGGAGGCGAAGGCCCGCCAAGTCGCGGACCTCCTGGCGGCCGGGCGGCAGGCGTTCGAGGCCGGGAACCTGAACGAGGCGAGGCAGGCGGTGGAGTCCGCGCTCGAACTGGACCGGCGCAATCCGGACGGCAAGGCCCTCCTGGCGGACATCCGGAAGGCCCTCCGGGCGACCGATCGCCGGCGGCCGCGCCCGCCCGCACCCCCGCGCCCGGCCCCGGACGACCTGAAACTGAAGAGGACCCCGCCCGCGCCCCCGCCGGCCCCGCCGCCCCCGCCGGACGAGGAGGCCCAGGCGAAGATCAAGCAGCACATCCGCGCGGGCCGCAACGCTTACAACCAGGGGGACTATCAGAAAGCCATCCAGGCATACAACCAGGCCCTGCAACTGGACCCGAACAACGCCCTGGTGAAGAAACTGCTGGACCAGGCCAGGGCCAAGGCCAACCCGTGAACTTGCCTCCCCCACGATCCGCCACCCCGATCTCGGCAGCACGACGGAACACCTTGACATATCCTGGTTTTGTGCCAGCCGCGACCTGGAAGTCGCGGCCCCAGGGTGGTGAAATGAAACGAAGCAAATTTCATGTCTATTCGAAGAATTGCGGAAATTGATGGCGGATTTGGGTCCCGATCCTGCCTTTCCTACAATGCGCCGGTGACGGACCGCGTTTGACGAGTTCCCTGTTCCAGCGAGGGCGTGATGAGCGCGCATCGGATCGAACCCGCTCGGGTCCCCGCACACGTGGCCTGGCCGTGGGCCCTGGCCCTGCGAACGGAGAAAGGGGTCCACGCGACCGCCTTGCTCCTGTATGCCGCGCACCGCCTCGCCCGGCTCGCCCTGATGCTGCGCGACGGGGGCGACGCGGCCCGCCTCGCGCGATTTCAGGACCTGACCGCGGCCCTCCTGGCCGGTCCGGGCGGCGACCCGCCCGGCCGGGCGCTCCCGGCCCTGGCGGACGAGGCCCTGCGCACGTCCTTGCAGGACCTCCTGGCCGCCGGGGAGATGTTTCTGGAACCGGCCCTGGCCGGGCGGCCGGACGAGGCGCAGTCCCTGGCCGGGGAGGTCGAGGAGTCGCTTCGCGCCGTGACCGGGACCGCCCTGTTCGAGGGGCGGGTCGTGACCGCGGACCCGACCCGGCCCGACCTCGTGGACCTGTGGGCCGGACCCCGAGGGCTCGGAACCGTCCGGGCCGCGCACCCCGCGGAAGCCCGCGGCACCCTCTGGTGGCCGGATGGGGCCGAGGCCCCCGTCCCGCTGGGACCCGCGACCGACACGGACCCGCCCCGGCCGCTCCTGCCGGTGCCCGGGCCCGGCTGGTGGGAGGACCCCGACGGCGCGGTCTTCGGCGCGGACGGGCGCGCGGCCGCCCCCTCCCCGGGGCTGTCCCCCGGGACGGCCCTGGGCCGCCTGCTCGCCTGGCACCTCCCCGAAGGGGGGGACCCGCTGGCGCTCGCGGCGGCCCTGGCCGAGGCACACCTTCCCGAGGCCGGGGCCGAGGTGGTGCTCGTGGGTCGGGGAAGGCCCCTGACGGACCTGTCGCCCGAGCAGGTCTCGGAGGTGCGGGGGTTCCTGGCCGATCACCACCTGGACGCGCACCTGGCCGCGGCCGACGCCCACCTGGTCGCGGCGCTCGAGACGGAAGAGGCCCGGCGGCGCGACGCGGAGGACTGGAAGGGGGTCGCGGATACGCTGTTGTTGCGCCAGCAGGTCGAATCCGGCCCGGGGAAGACCGTGACCCTCGTCCGGCTCGCCAACCTGTTCACCACGCGCCTCTCCGACGCCGAGGCCGCATTCCTTTGCCTGCGGACCGCGGTCGAGGCGAACCCGTTCGACCCGGACCTGGTGTCCGAGATGATCGAGGCCGCGAAGGGAGCCGGCCGGACGGCCCAGGCGACCGGGCTCCTGATCACCCTGGCGCGCGCGGCCACGGGGAAGATGCGGGGTCGGCTCGCGCGGGAGGCCGCGTCGCTCCTGGCGGACACCGGCGGCGACGACCGGGAGGCCCGCGAGGCCCTGACCCTGGCCCTGGAGGCCGATCCCGAGGACCACGACCTCCTCCGGCGGGCCGGCGAGGTCGCGGCGCGCCTGAAGGACGACGCCTGGCTCGAACGGATCCTGCGCGCCCGCAAGGCCGCGGCCCCGGACCGCGCCTCGCGCATCGAGGCCGCCCTGGCCCTCGCGGTCCTGCTGCACGACCGGTTGGGGCGGGCGGAGGAGGCTGCGGCCTTGTATCGCGAGGCCCTCGCCCTGGAACCCGGGAACGCCGAGGTGTTCGAGACGCTGTGCGCGCTGTATGGGTCGCTGGGACGCCACGACGAGGTCCGGCGGGTGTGCGAGGAGACCGCCTCGCGCGCGACGGACCCCTCGATGAGGCTCCGGGTGACGAGGCGCCTCGCCACGCACCTGCGCGAACACCACGCGGACGAGCCCGAGGCCGAGGCCCGGGTCCTCGCCGAGGTCGTCGCGCTGGACCCAGGCGACCGCGAGGCCCTGGCGCGCCTGGCCGAACTGGCCGAGGCCCTGGGCGACCACACCCGGTTCCTGCTGGTGAAGCGGCGCCTGATCGAGGCGGACCCCGATCAGGCCGTGGCCCACCTGCTCGCGATGAGCGACGCGGCCCTGAAGGGGCTTCAGGACCCGGTGGCCGCGATGGGCTTCCTGGTCGAGGCGGCCCGGCGCGACCCCGACCACCCCGACCCGCCGCGCCGCCTCCAGGAGGTCCACGAGTCTCTGGGCCTGTGGGCCGAGGTCGCCCGGGACCTCGAGGACCAGGCCGGCCGCGTGGAGGGAGACGCGCGGACCGACACGCTCGTCCGGCTCGCCGACGTGTGCCTGGAGCGCCTGGCGCAGCGGGAGCGCGCGAAGGCCGCGCTGTGGAAGGCCCTGGACGGCGCTGGGCCCGCGCGGGCCGCGGACCTGGCCCGGCGGGTCGCGACCCTGCACCACGAGGACGGCGAGGGGGACCGGGAGCGCCGGGCCCTGGAGGTCGCGGCCCAGGCCCTGGGCGACGACGAGGCCGCGGGCGAGGTCCACGCGGCCCTGGGGCGCCTGGCCCTGCGGCCCCCGACCCCGGACCCGGCCACCGCGCGCGTCCACCTCGAGCGCGCCGTGGCCCTGAACCCGATGCACACCGAGGCCGTGGAGCGCCTCGCGGAACTCCTGATCGGCGCCGGGGAACCCGCGCCGGTCGTGGCCCTCGTGGACCCGCTCGCGAGGAAGGCGGCCCAGGACGACCTGGTCCTGGAACGCCGCCTGCGCCTGACCGGGGCCGCCGCCGCGTTCCAGGCGGGGGACCTGGGGACCGCGGCGGAGTGGTACGCGCGGGCCCTGGAACTGGACCCGTCCGACGCACGGACCCGCGTGGTGCTGGGCCGGGTCCTGGCGCAGACCGGGCGGGACTCGGAGGCCTTGAAGGCCCTGGACCCGGTCCTGTCGGGGGGGCCGGACGCCCTGACCCCGATGGATCGGATGGAGGCGCTCGAGACCGCGGCCGGTTGCGCCGCGCGTCAGGGGGACCCGGGGCGGGCCCTCCAGTACCTGGACCAGGCATACTCCCTGCGGGGCGCCACCGACCTCGCGGCCCTGCGCGCGCTCGTGAAGGCGGCGGAGCAGGCCGGGGACGGCCGCCGCGCGGCCCACTACCTGGAGAGGCTCGTGGGCCTGGAACCCCAGGGACCGGAGCGCTTCGCGAACAAGATGCGCCTGGGCGACCTGTACCGGGAGGTCTGGAAGGACCCGACCACGTCGCTCCACTGGTACCTGGAGGCCGCCTACGAGGGCACGTCCCCCCGCGCGGCGCTGGTCAAGGCCCTCGAGGTCGCGGTCGAGGCCTCGATGCACGACGACGCCCGCGAGGCGCTCGAGCGCCTGATTGACCTGGAGCAGGACGGTCGCGAACGCGCCCGGTACCACTTTGCGCTGGCGGCCCACCTGCGCGACCACCTCCAGGACCCGAAGGGCGCGCGGGCGCACCTGTGGTCCGCGCTGGAACTCGACGCGGACCTCGAGGAGGCCGTGACGGCCTTGAGGTCGCTCCTGGAGTCCGAGAACGACTTCGACGGCATCGCCACCTTGTACCAGTTGCTTGCGCGGCGCGACCGGCTGACCGGGCGGACGGACCGGCTGGTCGAGACGATGCGGCGCCTGGCCGCCCTCTATGTCGAGAGGCTGAACAACCCGGCCCTGGCCGCGGAGACCCTGGAGGAAATCCTCCAGGCGGTCCCCGACGACGCGGAGGCCGCGACGCGCCTCGCCGACGTGTGGACGCGGATGCCGGGCCGCGAGGCCGAGGCCCTGAAGGCCCACCGCCGGGCCGTCGCGCTGGACCCGACGCACGCGGAGTCCTACCGTGCGGTCCGGGACCTGTGCGTGCTGACGAGAGACCTGGACGGGGCGTGGTGCGCGGCCTCGGCCCTCGTCGTCCTCGGGGTCGCCACCGACGCCGAGCGCGCCGCCTTCGAGGCGGGCCGCCGGCCGTCGTTGACCCTGCGCAGGGACGCCCTGCCCCCGGACGCCTTCCAGCGCCTGATCCGGGACGACGCGGCCGACGTGGGGATGGCGCACGTCCTTTCGACCCTTCACGCCCCCCTTCTGCGCCTCCTGCCCCGCAAGACCTTGTCGGACATGGGGCTCAGCGAGTCCGACCGCCTGGACATGTCGGTGCGCGGCCCCTTGCAGAACATGGCGGCCGCGGCCTCGAAGGTCTTCGGCATCCCCTTGCCCCGCCTGTACCGGGCCACGGGGAGGGCCGGGATCGCGAAACTCCCCCTGAACCCGCCCGCCCTCGCCGTGGGGGACGACGTGGCCATGGCCTGGCGCGGCAAGGAACTCCGGTTCGGCCTGGCGCGCGCCCTGGTCACCTTCGCGCCGGGCTTCGAGATGGCGGGGATATCGGACGCGGCCTCGATGAGGCTGTTCTTCCTGGCGGGCCTGCGCGTTGCGTTCCCGGACTTCCCGCTCCCCGAGGACGCCGTGGGCGTCGAGGACATGGCCCGCGAGGTCGGGGCGATGCTCTCGCCCGAGGCGCGCGCCGCGCTCGTGGCGGTCCTGACGGAGTTCCGCCGCGCCCGACGGGCCATTGACCTCGGGGCGTTCCTCGAGGGCGTGGACCGCACCGCGAGCCGGGCCGGGCTGTTCCTCGGCAACGACCTCCAGGTCGCGGGGGTGCTGCTCCAGGAGGACACCCTGTACCTGAGCGACCTCGAGTTCGGAGACCGGATCACGGACCTGTGCGCGTACGCCGTGTCCGAGTCCTATGCCGAGTTGCGCCGGCTGATGTTGAAGGGGTGACGGCCGGTCCCGCGTCAGTAGTTGACTCCGTCCCTCACGTCGTAGTTCACGGGGTCCGGGAACAGGTCGCGGTACAGGGCGGCGCGCTCCGCGGGGGCGAGGTGAAGATAGGCATAGCGCGTCAGGTGGCCCGCGACCATCCGGCAGTAGTTCCGCGCCTCGTTGTAGGAGATGTGCTCGACCATCGCGTCGAAGGGGAGGCCTCGGTGGCGCGCGAGGAACCGCTTGAGGGGCGGCGCGCCCGCATTGTAGGCCGCGGAGGCGAACACGACCTGGCCCTGGAAGTCGCGCAGGAGCGCGCCGAGATAGTAGTGCCCGAACAGGAGGTTGCGCCCCGCCTCGAAGAACCCCTCGACCTGGAAGGGGACGCGGAGGGCCGCGGACACGACCTTGGCGGTCTTCGGGATCATCTGCATGATCCCGAGCGCCGCGGTGTGCGAGACCTGGCGCGGCCGGTAACGCGATTCCTGGCGCATGATCGCGTAGGCCCAGTGCTCGGGCATCCCGAAGCGCCGCGACAGCACGCGCACGAGGTCCCGGTGGGCCCGCGGGTAATACAGCATCCAGAACACGGCGTTGTCGCGGGTCGGGAGGCGCCCCAGTTCGCGGCCGAACTCCCGGGGGGCGCGCTCGTACAGCGAGTGATAGTCCTCGATGGCGTCGTACACGGTCAGCAAGAGCCGCGCCTTCTCGACCCCCCGGAACCGCCGCTCCACCGCGCGCGCGATGGGACGGTACGCGCGGCGCGCCCGATCGACCTCCCCCACGTCCGCGAGGTCTCGGACCTTGCGCAGCGCCCGTGCGAGCCCGGACGGGAGCCGCGCGAAGGGCCAGAAGGGCTCGGGGTCGGGCCGACCCACGGCGGGGCCGACCATCCACCGAGGCAGCGGATCGCCGCCCCACTCGTGCAGGCGGCGGGCCGCCAGGACCGCGTAGTATGTCAGCGGGTAACGCCGCACGGCCTCGCGCATCCAGCGGGCGGCCTCGGCCGCGCGGCCCAGGGCGTGATGCGCCATCCCCCCCCAGTACCACGCCTTGCCCGCGACCAGGGCGTTGCCCATCCGGGTCATGTCCTCGAAGACCCGCAGGGCCTCCGGGTAGCGACCCAGCCGGTACAGGGACCACCCCTTGGCCCACACGATGTACGACCTCAGGGGATGCCGCTTCACCGACCTCAAGAAGGCGTCGAGGTCCGGCAAGGCGTCCTCGTAGTCGCCGTGGTCGTAGGGCAGCCAGCCGATGTAGTAGAGGGCCTGGACCCGGTTCGGGCCGCGCGGCGCGACCGCCAGGTATTCCCGGTAGAGCGCGCGGGCGCGGTCGTATTCCTCGAGTTTGGCGTGGGCCCGGGCGCGCCACCACAGGGCCTCGGCCCGGCCCAGGGCCCCGCCCTTCTCGGCAACGGCGATGAGCTCGAGCGCCCGGCGCGGGTCGTCCCGCACGAGGTTCAGGTGCGACAGGGCCAGATCGCGCGCCAGGGCCGGGGTCCGTCGCCCCGAGACCCACAGGGCTTCCAGGATGCGCTGGGCTTCCTCGTAGTCGTAGGCGTCGTGGAAGGCCCGAGCGCGGCGCTCCAGTTCGTCGGGCGTCAGGTCCGCCTCGCGCATCCCGGTCCGGGCCGCGGCGTCGGTGTGGGGCCTCTCGATGAACAGGCGACGCCGGAGGGCCGCTCCCTCCGCGTCCCCGGACGCCCGCGCAAGCACAAGGAGGGCCTCGGCCTGGCGGGCCTCCCCCGCGCCCCCGGACAGGACCTCGCGGGCGAGGCGGG
>DYKK01000130.1 GCA_020722625.1 Anaeromyxobacter dehalogenans | reverse complement strand
CCGCCAGGTCCAGTTGATCATCGGCATCGTCTTGCTGGGGATCGCCGCCAAGATGGTCTTCGACCTGGTGGCCTGAGGACGGCGGGATGCGCCGAACGGGGACAGCGGCGTTCCTGATGGCGGCCGTGCTGCTTTGCGGCCGGGCCGCCCGGGCCGAGGGCGAGTTCCGCTTCATCGTGGACCTGGACCATCAGGTGATCCAGGCCGGGTCTTTCAACCTGCGCCCGATGCTGCGCACCGAGGAGCGCTTCCGCGACCAGGGACTGGTGTACCTGAAGCTCTTCGCCGGCCTGCGCTCGGACGTGCTGCCCTGGCTCACCCTGCAGACCTACTACGCCCACAAGGACAAGGTTTCCAAGGACCACGAGATCTGGCACATGGCGGTGCTGGACCTGATCGTGCACGTCGAGGTTGGACCGCTGACCATCGCCGATCGCCACGGCAACGAGCTGCACATCCGGCCCGGCCTTTCCTCGTCCTTCTACCGCTACCGGAACAACCTCGATCTGCACTTCGATCCCGGCCTGACCTGGCTGCGCCTGTGGGTCGCCGACGAGATCCGCATGGACGCCGACCAGGCGCGCCTGAACATGAACGACGCCAAGGCCGGGATCGACCTGCTGGCCGGCAAGGGCCTGCGCGTCCGCCTCTTCTACGACCTCGAATCCAGCCGCCGCTCGAAACCCGATTGGCAAGTCACCCACGTCTTCCAGTTCAGGCTCATCCTGCGCCTGTGACGGCGCGCCTGCCGCGCCCTGTCCGTCCTACCTTCCACGCGGGGCAGCCCGACCCGGACCCGGGGCGGGCAGTCGCTTCAGCCTGGGCTTCGGGTGGGCAGGGAGGAGTTTCGCCGGATTGCGCTGTGACCCCCTGCGGTTCCCGGCCGGGTCCCGGATCGTCCTTTTCCCTACGGTTTCTCGGCGACGCGCTCGAAACCCAGCACCTCTTAACGCACTCCTTGCCGCGCGTCCCAGCCAGGACGGCCCGGTCCGAGGACAGCGGCGCCACGAGGACGTGGTCCATCCCATTTTCTGTCTCGAATATCGTCGGATGCTTGCTCGGCGTACCGTCCGCCGCAAAGACGCGGACGGCCGGTCTCCCGTGGGACTCGCCTTCCACGACGGTCACGTTCATGCCCGCGACCAGGAAGTCCCCGTTCGCCAGGACTGCCGCATCGAGCGGCCCGATGTGGAATCCCTCGACGACCTGAACGGGTCCGATCGGCGAACCGTCCGGGGCGTACCGACGGACCCGCACCGCGCCGAAGGACTGGTCCGCGTTCTGAATATCTTCGTCGTACCAGGCGACGACAAACCGTCCATCCTCCCCCGCGGCCACCACGGGGTTGCCCACATCGGACTCGCGGTCCGCGCCGACCACGAAATCCCCTCCGAGCGGCTTCCCGTCCGGTCCGAACCTGCGGCCGAGGATTTCACGGTTCAAATAGGTCTCTTGGGGGCACAGGGACAGGTCGAGCATGAACGTCCACACCACGATCGAGGAACCCTCGGGGGCCACCGCCGCATCTACCTGCGAGTGCATGCCCCAGGTGTATTCGTTCACGCGCAACGACGTGGGGTTCGAGTCCTCGCAGCGCTCGTCGGCCTGCTCCGGCGCGCACACGCAGTCCGGCACACCGGTGCAATCCGATGAGTAGGTCCAGGCCCCTCCCGGGGAGCACTGGGCGACCACCGGACAGTGCAGGATGCCTCTCGGCGGACAGCGGTCGTGGAACGCTTTGGCGTTTCTCTCGATAGAGGGGGTGAGCACCCGCGGAGGTCTTCCCATGACCCATGTCACCCTGACGACCCTGGGCCGGCTCGTGATCCTGCACCGCGACGACCCCTCGCCGGACGAGGTGCGCCGGCGCGTCCAGATGCTGCTGGCCGCGCGACTCCCCCGCTCGGGCCTGATCGAGGTGTGGTCCGGGGACGGCCCGGACGAGGTCCGCTGGCGCAGGGCACGCTGTGGACGTGATTGAGAGGATGGTGCCTCTTTCTGCCTCCCGGGTCTTGCAACCGAATTCGTGATCTGGTAGTCTTCGCGTCCGCGAAGGGTCGGAAGACCGGCCGGCCGCGCAACCTCCTTGGCGAAACTTCCCATCCAGATGGGGTTCGGCAACCGGTTCGCGTGGCGCCCATCGGACCGAGTCGGGCCCGGCCCGCGCGGAGAAGTCGGAGGACGGCGCGGAGGATCCGATGGCGGGCGAGAATCCCAACTGGTCGGATGTCATTGACATCGTCAGCCGCGAGAAGGGCATCCCGCGGCAGGTGTTCGTTCAGGCGCTCGAGGAGGCCATCCTCAAGGCGGCCAAGAAGGTCTTCGGCGAGGAACGCACCCTCGAGGCCACCTTCAACGAAGAAACCGGCCAGGTCGAGTTGTTCCAGTACCTGACCGTCATGGACGAGGTCGCGAACCCCATGACGGAGTTGTCGCTGGACGACGCGCACCGCGTGGACCCCGACGCGCAGCCCGGCGATGAACTCGGCTTCCAGATCTTCTACCTCGAGGCCGACAAGGACAAGGCGCGAGAGGAGGACCTCAAGTACGGGGACATCCTCGGCCTGAAGACGTACCGCAAGTCCTTCGGCCGCATCGCGGCCCAGACCGCCAAGCACGTCATCATGCAGAAGGTCCAGGAGGCCGAGCGCGCCCTCGTGTTCGACGAATACAAGGACCGCCAGGGCGACCTCGTGAGCGGCGTGGCCCGCCGCTTCGAGAAGGGGAGCGTGATCGTGGACCTCGGGAAGGCCGAGGCCATCCTCCCCTTCCGCGAACAGTGCCCGCGCGAGTCGTACCGGCCGGGGGACCGCGTGCAGGCCTACGTCAAGGAGGTCAACCGCGAGGCCCGGACCCACCAGATCATCCTGTCGAGGACCGACCCACGTTTTGTCGTGAAGTTGTTTGAAAAGGAAGTCCCTGAGATCTACGAGGGGATCGTCAAGATCGTGGGCGTGGCCCGCGAACCCGGAGAGCGCACGAAACTCGCCGTCACCTCGACCGACTCCGACGTGGACCCCGTGGGGGCGTGCGTCGGGATGAAGGGGTCGCGCGTCCAGGCCGTGGTCCAGGAACTCCGGGGCGAGAAGATTGACATCATCCCGTTCTCGATGGACCTGGCGCGATACGTGTGCGCCGCCATCGCCCCGGCCGCGGTCCAGCGCGTCCTGATTGACGAGAACAACCAGCAGATCGAGCTGATCGTGGCCGACGACCAGTTGTCGCTGGCGATCGGCCGCCGGGGCCAGAACGTCAAACTCGCGAGCAAACTGCTCGGCTGGAACATCGAGATCCACGGCGAGGGCCGCATCGCGGAACTGAAGACGCGGCTGAAGGAAGTGCTCGTCGGGGTCGAGGGCCTCGACGAGAGCATGGTCGAGTACCTGTTCAAGCTGGGATATCACTCGCCCGAGAACCTGCTGAACGCGGACGAGATGGAACTGGCCGCGATCCCCGGAATGACGATGGAGAGGGCCCAGGCGATCCAGCAGGTGGCCTACGAACTGAAGGCCCGGCTCAAGGTCGAGGCCGAGGCGGCGGCGGCCGCCGCCGCGCAGACGCCGCCGGTCGAGGTCGCGGCGGCCGTGGAGGCGACCCCGCCGGCCGGGGAGGCGACCCCGCCGGCCGGGGAGGTGACCGGGGAGCCGAAAGAGGGCCCCGCGTCACCGGAGGCGGAGTCGCCCGGGGAGGGCCTCGGCGAGGCCGGTCCCGAGGAACCGCCCGCGCCGTCCGACCGCGGAGACGAGGGCGCTCCGGGCGAGAACGAGGCAGCCGCCCCGTCCGGGGAACCCGAGGAGGTGTCGTTCGGTTGAGCCGCAAGGGGCACATCCCGTTCCGAAGGTGCGTGGCTTGCGGTGCGACGCGGCCGCGCGATACCTTGATACGCCTGGCGCGGCTGGACGGGGCCGGCGTGGTCGTGGACGAGCAAAAAAGGCTTGGAGGGCGCGGGGCCTACCTGTGCCCGACGAGGACCTGCGTGGATCGGGTGACGAAACGCGGGATTCCGGCCAGGGCGCCGCGGGCGGGCGCGGGCTGGACCCTGTCCGCGGAGACCGCAGGACTTCTGAGGGACTTGGCGCGAGGTGACGGTGATGGGCAAGCGCATCTATGAACTCGCGAAGGAACTCGGAGTCGAATCGAAGCAGGTCCTCGCCCGCCTGGCCGAGGCCGGCATCCACGTCCGGACCGACCAGCCCGCGCACCTGATCACGCTGACCAAGGAGGAAGAGGACCGCGCACGCAAGTTGTTCAGCACCCCCAGGCCCGGCGACGTGGAGGTGAAGCGCATGGCAGGGGGCCGCGTCGTGCGGAGGCGCGTCGCCACGACCCCGGCCGTCTCCCCCGAGCCCGAGCCCGCGCCTCCCCCGGCCGAAGAGGCGCCCGCGGCCGCCGCGTCCGCCGTGGCGGAATCCGCGCCTCCCGAGCCTCCCGCCGAGCCGACCCCGGCGCCCGAACCCGCCGAGGGCGCCCCGCAGGAGGCCGCGCCCGCCGCGCAGGCCGAGTCGAGTCCCGAACCCGCACCCCAGGGCCAGGAGACCGCGACGACGACCGCCCGTCCGGCGACCGAAGCCGGTCCCGGCCCGAAGAAGGTCGTGCCCCCCCTCCGGCCGGAGGCCCCGGACCGCCAGGCCAAGGTCCGCCGGCTGGTGTATGACCGCCGCCGGGACGTGATCTCGCTGCGCGACCTGATGCACGGCCCGGACGACGAGGTCGAGCGCGCCCCGACCCGCCAGCCCGCGCGGCGGCGGAAGACGGTGCAGCGCGGCCGCAAGTCCAGGCCGACGCCCATCACCCTCCCGAAGGAGCAGAAGCGCGTGATCCGCATCGAGGGCGAGGTCATCCAGGTCTCGGAACTGGCCCGGCACATGGGCATCAAGGCCGGCGACCTGGTGAAGAAACTCATGGGGATGGGGGTCATGGTCGGGGTGACCCAGCCCATTGACCTGGACACGGCCGGCATCGTGGCGTCGGAATATGGCTTCACGGTCGAGAAGGTGGGGTTCGACCCGGCCGAGTTCCTGAAGGAGTCCCCGGACGAACCCGAGACCTTGCGGGCGAGGCCCCCCGTGGTCACCATCATGGGGCACGTGGACCACGGCAAGACCACGCTCCTGGACCGGATTCGAAAGTCGCGCGTGGCCGAGAGCGAGGCCGGCGGCATCACTCAGCACATCGGGGCCTACAAGGTCAGCCTGCCCGCCGGGGACATCGTGTTCCTGGACACCCCGGGGCACGAGGCATTCACGGCCATGCGGGCGCGGGGGGCTCGGGTCACGGACGTGGTGGTCCTGGTCGTCGCGGCGGACGACGGGGTCAAGGCGCAGACCATCGAGGCCATCGCCCACGCCCGGGACGCGGGGGCGCCCATCCTGGTGGCCATCAACAAGATTGACAAGCCCGAGGCCAACGTGGACCGGGTCCGGAAGGAACTGGCCGAACACGGTCTGATCCCCGAGGAATGGGGCGGCCAGAACATCTTCTGCGAGATCTCGGCCAAGAAGGGCCAGGGGATCGAGAACCTCCTGGACATGATCCTGCTCCAGTCGCAGGTCATGGACCTCAAGGCCAACCCGGACAAGCCGGGGCGGGGGATCGTGATCGAGGCGCGGCTGGACCGGCAGGTCGGGCCCCTCGCGACCGTGCTCGTGCAGGCCGGAACCCTGCGCGCGGGGGACGTCGTCATCGCGGGCCTGGCCCACGGCCACGTCCGGCGGATGACGGACGACCAGGGCCGTCCCATCCAGGAAGCCCGGCCGGTCACCCCGGTGCTCGTGGCCGGGATCGACATGGTCCCCGACGCCGGCGACCTCTTCGTCGTGCTACCGGACGACAAGAAGGCCAAGGAGATCGCGGACTGGCAACTCGAGCAGATTCGCAAGGCGCGGACCGCGCGGGCCGCTTCCCGCGTGTCGCTCGAGGACTTCTACAAGATGGCGCAGTCCGGGGGGGCGCGCGACCTGAAGGTCATTCTTCGCGCGGACGTCCAGGGATCCCTGGGGGCGCTCCTCGACAGCCTGGGCAAACTGAAGCACCCGGAGATCAACCTCAAGGTCATCCACAGCGCGGTCGGGGCCGTCAGCGAGAGCGACGTGAACCTGGCCATGGCCTCGGACGCGGTCATCGTGGGCTTCAACGTCGGGGTGGACCCCAAGGCCGCGACGCTCGCGGACCAGGAGCGCGTGGACATCCGGCGGTACACGGTGATCTATGAACTGATCGAGGACCTGCGCAAGGCGATGGAGGGCCTGCTCGAGCCCAAGAAGGTCGCGAGGCTCGCGGGCAAGGCCGAGGTGCGGCAGGTCTTCCACGTGTCGAAGGTGGGGCGCGTGGCCGGGGCGGCCGTGACGTGGGGTCGGGTCCTGCGCAGCGCCGAGGTCAAGGTCCTGCGGGGCAGCGAGGTCGTGTTCGAGGGCCGCCTCGCCTCGCTGAAGCACTTCAAGGACGACGTGCGCGAGGTCAAGCAGGGGCTCGAGTGCGGGGTCGCGGTCGAGGGCTTCGAGAACATCGAGGTCGGCGACCGCCTCGAGTTCTACGAATTCGAGACCGTGCGCGAGTCCATCCCGATGCCTGCGTGATGGGGGGCGACGCCTCATGGTCGTCGGGGTCTGCCGCGTGAGGCTCGCGATCCCGGAGGGGGCCTCCCTCAAGGGGAAGCGGTCCGTCGTCCGCCGGGTCATCGCCCGCGTGCGCGCCGAGTTCAACGTGGCCGTGGCCGAGGTCGAGGACATGGACGACCACGACCACGCCGTGGTGGGGTTCGCGGTGGTGGGCAACGACCACCGCGTCGTGAACTCGGTCATAGACCGGGTCGTGAACCACATCGAAGGCCTGTTCCTCGCGGACATCGAGGACCACTCGTACGAGATCCTCCACGTCCGGTGAGACCGTCCATGAAGGCGTTTCGACGAACGGACCGCGTGGCGAGCCTCCTGAAGGAGACCCTCTCCGAACTCCTCCTGTTCTCCGTGCGCGACCCGCGCGTGCAGGGAGTGGTCGTGACGAGGGTCCACGTCACCGCGGACCTGGCCCTGTGCCGCGTGTATGTCCGGACGCTGCGGGAGGGGGCGGCGAGGGCCGAGGTGATGGACGGCCTGCGGGCGTGCGCGGGGTTCCTGCGGCACGAGGTCGGCGCGCGGGTGCGCCTGCTGCGGACACCGAGGCTCGAGTTCTTCCACGACGACCTCCCGGAACAGGTCGCGGCCGTGGAGGCCCTGATCGAGAAGGTCCGCCGGGAGGACGGGTCGTCGTGAGGACCGGATCCCCGGAAGGGCTCCTCCTGGTGGACAAGCCCGAGGGCCTGACGTCGTTCCGGGTGGTGGAGGTCGTGCGCCGGTGGCTCGGCGGGGGCACCGTCGGGCACGGCGGGACCCTGGACCCGTTCGCGACGGGGCTCCTGCCGGTCCTGGTCGGCCGCCGCGTCACCCGGGAGGCGTCGCGGCTCCTCGGCGGGGACAAGGAATACCGGATGACCCTGCGCTTCGGGTGCGAGACGGACACGGGCGACTGGTGCGGGCGCGTCGCCGGGGCCGCGGGGGCCCCGTGGCCCTCGCCGGAGCGGATCGAGTCCGTGCTCGGGCGGTTCGTCGGGGAGGTCGTCCAGGAGGCCCCGGCCTTCTCGGCCCTCAAGCACCGGGGCCGCCCCCTGTACTGGTACGCGCGGCGCGGGATCGCGGTCCACAAGCCCCCGCTGCGCGTGCGCATTGACCGCCTGGACCTGCTGGAGTACCTGCCCCCGGACGCGGTGTTCGCCGTGACGTGCGGCAAGGGGGCGTACATGCGCGTCCTGGGCCGCGACCTCGCGCGGGCCGCGGGGTCCCTGGGCCATCTGGTGGCCTTGCGCCGGCTGCGGGTCGCGGGGTTTCGGGTCGAGGACGCCGTGCCCTGGTGGCGTCTCCAGGCGGGAGGGGCCGCGGAGGTCTTGCGGAACCTGCGCGCGGTGGGCGCGGGGCTGGAGGACGACGGATGAGCGCCGGGCCCGTCCTGTCGGTCCAGACCCTCGGGAGCGGGTCATGCGGGAACATGGCCGTGCTCCGGTCCGCCCGCGCGACCCTGGTCCTCGACATGGGGCTTCCCTCGGGCCGGGCCACGGGGCGCGCCCTGGCCGAGGCCGGGGTCGAGGTCCAGGACATCCAGGCGGTCCTCGTCAGCCACGCCCACACGGACCACCTGCACCGGGCCGCCATTCGCTGGTTCGCCGGGGCCGCGGTCCCGATCCTCGCGGGACCGGAAACGGCGCGCGCCGCGACCCGCCTGTGCGAGGGGAACGGCCGTCTGATCGATCCGGGACGCCTCGTCCCCGTTCGCGCGGGTGCGACGTACCTCGTGGGCGACATCGAGGTGACGCCGTTCGAGGTCCCCCACGACGTGCCCACCCACGGATTCACGTTCGTCGTGCGCGGGACGGCCGCGGCCCGCAAGATCACCGTGGCCACGGACCTCGGGTGCGCCCCGGACCGGCTCCTTCCCCATTTCGCGGGCGCGGACGCCATCCTCATCGAGGCGAACTACAACGAGGACCGGCTGCGACGCAGCCGCCGCCACCCCCTGGACAAGGCCCGGGTCCGAAGCGACCGGGGCCACCTGTCCAACGACGCCGCCGGGCGGTTCCTCGGGCGGGTCCTGGCCGCGAGCGAGCGGCCCCCGTCCTCGGTGCTCCTGGTCCACCTGAGCGCCGACCACAACGACCCGGACCTCGCCGTCGGGGAGGTCCGATCGGCCATGGGCCGCGCCGGCGCCCTCGTCTCGTGGATGGCCGCGGCCCCTCGCCGCGGGCCCGGGCCGCTGATCCGGGTGTGACGAGCGCTACGCCCGCGCTCGCCGCCGGG
>DYKK01000486.1 GCA_020722625.1 Anaeromyxobacter dehalogenans | reverse complement strand
GGCAATTGCGCTGCTTGACGTCGCATCGCTCCTGGCTTAGATTGTTCTTGTGATGGTTGAATTTCAACCGCTGCTCGAGGCGCTCGCACGCGAGGTGACGAGCGTCTATGGCGACCGACTGGTGAGCCTCGTCCTGTACGGTTCCGTCGCGCGTTCGACCGCGGGCCCGCTCTCCGATGTGGATTTCCTCGTGATCGCCTCCTCCCTTCCATCGGGCCGCGGCGCGCGATTGAGGGAATTCGAGCCGGTCGATCGGGCGATGGAGCCGTTCCTGTTGGACCTGCGCTCGAAGGGATTTCGGACCTCGCTATCCCCCGTCTTCAAGACCCCCGACGAGGTGGAGCGCGGCAGCCTGCTCTTCCTGGACCTGACCCTCGAGGCCAGGATGCTCGTGGACCGCGGCGGGTTCTTCGAGCGATACCTCGATCGCCTGCGCGAGAGACTCGCGCGGCTCGGCTCCAGGCGCGTGCCGTTCAAGGGCGGCTACTACTGGCTTCTCAAGCCGGACATCCAGCCCGGCGAGGTGATCGAGCTGTGACGTCCTCCGAACTCGCGAGCGCCTACCTGGTCAAGGCACGCAAGCGCATGCGCGCCCTCGAGGTCCTTCGCGAAGAGGACGCCTTCTCCGACGTCGTTCGGGAGGCCCAGGAACTGGTCGAGCTTTGCCTCAAGGCCCTGCTGCGCTCGATCGGCGTGGACCCCCCCCACTGGCATGACGTCGGCGAGATCCTCCTCCTTCACCGAAACGCCTTCCCCCCTGACGCAAGGTCTCGGCTCCCCGAGCTCGCCGAGATCTCCAAGCGTCTCAAGCGCGACCGCGAACTCTCGTTCTACGGAGCCATTGACTTCATCCCCACCGAAGAATTTGGTCCCGCCGAGGCGGACGAGGCCCTCGCGTGGGCACGAACCACGCTCGAGGTCGCCACGCGGGTCATCGCTCCAGACCCTGGTTGAGAGCGACCCCCGCCCCGGCGAGCCTTCGTCCTCGACCAATCCCGGCCCGGCGCCTCTTCGATGCGGGGTTCCCTCCGTCAGGGTTCCCAGAGGACTTTCACCCCCCGTCTCGCGCCCATGCCAAGCGCGCGCGCCGTCGCTTTGCTCCGGTCGCCTGCGCGCTTGACGCGCGCCGCTCCCTCCGCTCCGCGACGGCATGAAGCCAAGGGCCAAGGGCTCAAGGGTTGCGGTACTGACCTCACGCAGAACACCAGTGGCCGAAGGCGGCTGGTGATCCGGTATCGCTTCCACCCGCTCCACGGCGAACGGTTCCTGCCGGTGATCATACACGACGGGCCGCCGCAGGTCCGAGGAGGACGCGACCGCAGCGGTGCGACCTGCCGCCCGCGGTACCGC
>DYKK01000129.1 GCA_020722625.1 Anaeromyxobacter dehalogenans | reverse complement strand
AACGTCCTCGCACGAGAGCCTCGCCCTGCCAGCCCCGGATCCACGAAACCAGCAGCACCTTATCGGGGCGCCCCGCGCGTGTCAACGTGGGGGGGGGTGCCGCGACCCGGCGTTCGGTTCGGCGACTCGTCCTGGTGTATCCTGGAAGACGGTATCCTGCCGCGAGGTCCAGATTGGTCCGTTTCAGGTCGTCGCGATGGCTGCTCGTCGTCTTTGGAATCGCGGTCGGCGCCGTCCTGGGATCCCTGGTGGCTGAACGTGGGCCACCGCCGTCCGGCCATCCCGCGTTCGAGCCCCAGGCCGCGGACCCGGACCCGACGACCCTCGTCGTGGTCCACAGCCTGACCGGCCGCACCGCCCTCGTGGGGCACGAACTCGCGGCCATGTTCGGGGCGCGGGTCGTCCGGATCGGCCTGGAACTTCCGGGTCCGGGTGGCGACCCGGTCGAAGGCCCGACAGAGCGGGCGGCGGCGATCCCCACGGAGGGCGTGACGCGCCTCTTCCTGGGGTTCCCCATCTGGGGGCTCCGACCCCCCGACCCCGTCCTGGACGGGGTGTCGAGGATGGACCTCGCGGGGCGCCGGGTCGTCCCCTTCTTCACCTACCTCCACGCGTTCGACCCGGCCTCCCTCGACCGGCTCAAGTCCGTCGTGGTCGCCCGCGGCGGGACCTGGGCGGAGTCCATCGGACTCCGAATCCCGGCCGCGGCGACCCCGCGCGGGATCCTGCGCGCCGTCCACCGGGCCGTGCGCGGTCGTACCGACCTCTGGCCTTCCGAGACCCCGGGTCTCCCATCGTGCCGCCCGGACGAGTCGGGTCGGGAAATGTGTCACGTGACGGGCGGGCCGGTCTGGCTCGGGGACTTCGGTTCCGAGGCCGCCCCGGACGGCTACCCGGCCCCCCGGATCGTCTCCGTGGCCGGATTCGACCTGGATCGAACCGAGACGACCGTCCTGGAATACCGCCGGTGCGTGGATGCCGGGTTCTGCCCGCGCCTTGAAGGGCTGGAAGGTTCCTTCTGCCGCACGTTGACCCAGGCCGGAGAGGACGTGCCCATCCCCTGCGCCTCGTTCGAGGCGGCCCTGGCCTACTGCCGGTGGCGCGGGATGCGCCTCCCCACCGAGGCGGAGTGGATCCGCGCGGCCCGCGGCTCGACCGCCCACACCTTCCCGTGGGGCGACGCCCCCCCGTCGTCGCAAGGACCGCTCCGGGGCAACTTCGGCGAGAAGCCGGGCCACGGGTTCCCCGAGTACTCCCTGGTCCCCGAGTCCGCCGACTGGCCGGTGGACGGCTTTCCGGGGCTCGCGCCGCCCTGCCGGTTCCCCGACGGGGCCGGCCCGTGGGGGATCTGCGACCTCGCGGGCAACCTGGCCGAATGGACCACGCTCGGCCGCTCGGAGTCCGGCCCGCCGGTGCTCAAGGGGGGGGCCTGGCTGTCCGGGGACCCATGGTCCCTCGCGGTCGGGTCGCGAGCCTCCCTGTCCCTCGAGGACCCGGGCCTGGCATTCGGTTTCTACCTGTCGGGGTTCCGGTGCGTCCGGCCCGTCCGGTGATCCAGTCCGGGCAGGCGAGACCGACTCGCGCTATGATCCTTTTTGGGCAGTTCGGCGGATTGGCCCGAGTTCGCTCGGGCGGGGCGGTTCGGGAACGGACAATGGGGGAACAGGCTCCGAGCGTCTTCGACTCCGGGCCCGGGGTGGTGATCCGTCCCGACTGGGACACCGTCCGGGCGTCCGTCTTCTCGCGACCAATTCCCGGGGACGCGGTGGCCCGGATGGCGGCCCTGTGGCGGTCGTCGGGCGGGGGCGAGGACCCCCGGCTTCGCCGGGTCGAGGAGGTCCTGTGCGAGCGTTTCCGGACCGACGTCACCCGGTACTCGGGCGTCTTCGAGCCCTCGTTCTCCCTCGACGGCCGGGGATGGCACCGCGTGCGCTTCTCGTACGCGTTCCCGGACTTTCGGGACGCGCCGGCCCCCGTGTGCGAGACCGTCCTCGCGGCGGCCAGGCCCTTCGGCATCCCCCTGACGAGCCACGTGGCCCACCTGCTCAAGTGGACCTTCCAGCCCTTCCTCGAGCAGCCCATCGTGGGACTCGCCTACGACGACCGGGATTCGTGGACCTTCAAGCTCTACTATCAGGTGGGCTTCCGGTTCCAGGACCAGGCCGTCCAGTGGCTCGCGCGGCTCATCCCCTGGGGATCGCTGCGATGGATCGTGGGAGGAGGCCTCCTCCACCTCATCGGCGTGGACCTCGGGCCCTCGGGCATCCGGTGCGTGAAACTGTACTTCGTTCACCAGGACCCCGAGGTCGCCCGGCTCGCAGGGCCCCTGTTGCCGCGCGGCCTCGCTGATTTTCTGATCCGCCAAGGGGTCTTTCGCCTGTCGAGTTTCCTGACGATCCATCGGCTCCGCGCCCCGGACGACCCGGGGGTCCGGCGCGTGTCCGAGGTGGACTTCCCCTTGACGGAGAACGGCCTGCACGACGTCCCCCTCTTCGGGGAGTCGGGGATGCTCCGCGGGGTCCTCTCGGGGCCGGCGCCACCCCCCGGCTGTTCCGAGCGCTTGCCGAGACTCCTGGAACCGGTGGGTCTGGACCGGACCCTCCTCCGCGTCGTCCGCCTGACGCTCTCCACGACCCACGACCCGAAACTGAACCTGTATTTCCACGTGGTCGAGAAGGCCCCCGATGACTAGGCGCCTCGTCTTCGTCAATCCACCCGTCCTGGCCGCGGACCGGCACCAGGTGGACCTGTATGCCGAGGCCCTCCCGTTCGGCCTGCTTCAGGTCGCGACCCTTCACGCCGCGCGGGGGGACGACGTCCGCTTCCTCGACATGATGGAATATCTCGACGACGACGGTTTCGATGACGCCTTACGGCCGGAGCGCCGGTGGACTACGAAACCAAGCGGCGACATCCATTGCCACGGCCGGCGCGCCCTGTACCGCGTCGGCAGGCCCCTGTCGTGGCTCCGCGAGCGCCTGTCCGAAGGCCCCGCCCCCGATGAAGTCGCGGTGACCTCCTGCATCTCGTTCAACTACGAGACGACCCACGCGGTCGTCCGCACCTGTCGCGAACTGTTCCCCAAGGCCCGCATCCGCCTGGGCGGATTCTACCCGTCGGCCTACCCGGACCACGCGGCACTTTCCGGGGCGGACGAGGTGTTTGTGGGCCGCCATCGCGAGGCGGACGAGGTCTTCCCCGCGCTCGACCTGCTGGACGTCACCCCCAAGCTCTGGCTGTTCCGGCTGGTCCACGGCTGTCGGTACCGGTGTTCGTTCTGCATGAACCGGGTCGAGCGTGTCGAGGAGGTGGCCGACCCCGCGCGGGTGGTGGACGACCTCGTTGCCGTGGCCCGCCGCCACGGGGTGCGGACCTTCTCGAACTGGGACCCCAACGTGATGCTCGGCGCCCGCGTGCTGGGTCGGTTTTTGGACCTCGTGATCGAGCGCGGTCCGTCCGTCGAGTTGAAGTTCGAGATGGGGATCCAGCCCGACCGGCTGACCCCGGGCATCGCCCTGAAGATGCAGCGCGCCGGCGTCAGGGCCATGACCATCCCCTTCGAGTCGTCGGAACCCGAGATGCTCAAGCGCTTCGGGAAGCCCTACGGCGTGCGCCAGGCCATGGACGCGGTCGCGATGTGCCGGGACATGGGCTTCGACACGTCCGCCCTTTTTCACTGCACGTTCGTGATCGGAATTCGGGGCGAAAGCCTCCGCCACGTGTTCCGGACCTACTTCGCCGTCCTGAAGGCGGGCGGTTATCCGACCCCCTTCCCGCTGTCCCCGGCACCGGGGACGCGCGAGTACCGCCTGCACGAGCCGTTCCTGCGCGGCAAGGACCTGTCCGAACTGAACGGCCACCTCTGGCCGACCCTCGAGTCCGACGAGAAGGTCGCGCTCTACGACCGGTTCTTCGAGATCGTCAATCAGCCGGACGCGAGCAAGGCCGCGGCCCTGGCCGCCGATCTCCCTCGCGACGCGCGCGAGGAGTTCGACCGCCAGATGGCGTGGTACCTGGAAGGCCCCCACCGGGTCGGCGATCCCGTCTAGCCTCCCCGGAGTTGCCGCCCGAACCGCCGGGTGGCCTCCTCGATGAACGCGTCGTCCAGCATCCCCCGGTCGGACTCGAACGGCAAATCAAAGAAGTCGAGCCATGCCGTGTCGCCCAGGGTCGGTCGAATCCCGAGCCGCTCGGGGTGGTCGTACGAAATGCAGTTTCGATTCAACAGAAATTGCTGGACGATGGGGACCTGGATGTACTCGCGGAGTCCCAGGCAGAAGCGCAGGGTCTCCTCGAAGTCACGCCGCGTCTGGCCCGGATAGACGAGCAGATACAGCGCCACCCCGATCCCGGCCTCGTGGCACCTCGCCATCATGGCCGGCACGTGCTCGATCCGGATCCCCTTGCGGAACCGCCGCAGGGCCTTCGGGTCCGAGGTCTCGAGGCCGAAGAAGACCATCCGGCAGCCGGAGGCGGCCAGGAGGCGACAGTACTCCGGGTCCAAGAACTCCTTTTCGAACCGGGCCTGCATGACCCATTCAATCTCGAGGTGGCGGGCCAGAATCGCCGAAGCGAGTGCCCCCATGTACGGGCCGCTCACGGCGTTGTCAATGAACGAGAACCGCCTCATACCCGTGGCGCGCTGGTGCGCCTCGACCCGGGCCGCCACCCGCTCCGGCGGCAGGGCGTCGCCCGCGCGGTCCGGGTGGTTGTGCCAGCAGAAGATGCACCGCCGCCAGTAGCACAGGGAGGCCCGCTCCACCGGCACGAACGCGTCCGTGTACAGGCCGAACTTGATGCCATCGAAGACCGGGTCGGGCAGGGCCGCCAGGGGGAGCGCGGGCGCCGCCCGGGTCGCGACCGGGACCCCGTCCCTGCGGAACACCAGGTTGGGGATTCCATCGAGGTCGGGGCCGACCTGACGCACGAGGCCCAACAGCGGCTCCTCGCCGTCCCCGGTCACGATCACGTCGAACCAGTCGAACAAAAAGCCGTATCGAGGATCCGGCAGCAGATCCCGCCCGAGCTTGGCCCAGGGACCGCCCACGACGATGCGGGTCTGGGGCCAGATCGCGCGCACCCTCCGCGCAACCTCGACCGCCTGGGGGACCTGCTGGGGCGAGATGACGGACAGGCCCACCACGCGCGGGGTCACCCGGGGGGCGATCCCGGCCAGCCGGCGGTCCAAAAACCGCGCCACGAGGGGGTCGGGCGAGGCCAGGGCGCGCTCGAACGCGTCGCGCTCCAGGCGCCGCCACCGCGTGCGCTCGAACACGAACAGGAAGATTTCCCTTCGATTTTCGTAAACGTACTTTTTCAGGTCAACAAGGTCCCCCGCTTGCGCCCGCGACAGCCGGGAGACCACGTCCCGGACCGACTGGTACACGGCCTCGTCCGGGGCCTCCCGGCACAACCCGGCGAGCCGTTCCAGGAACGGCTCGAACGCCCCGTCCTCGAACAGGAAGCGGTTCCAGTACTCCGCGTTCAGGTCCACCTGGTGCGCGGCGTGTCCGTTCGTCCGGAGCCACGCGACGAGCCTAGGAAGCGCGATCTCGGGCATGGAATAGCACTCGAGCGACGGCGGGAACAGGAGCAGGGCGTCCAGGGGCACCGGCATCCGTCACCCCCTCGACCCGGCGGCCGCGAAGGCCTGAAGGAGATGCTCGCGGACCCGGACCTCGGCCGGGTCCACGGGGTCCCAGTCGCGGACCTCCCGCTCCGTCATCCGCCGGAAGTTGAAGCGCCCGATCACGCACTCCAGGTCCGCCACGCGCAGGTCCTCGTGGGCCAGCGGAAACAGGAAGGAGTCCAGGTCTTCCAGGGGGCGACCTCGCCACAGATGTTCATAGTTTTTGTAGTCGTCCGTCCCAGGGATCGGGGTGTAGGCCAGGAGGGCCGTCTTGACACCCGCGGTCCACAGCGCGACGAGGTCGGTCGCCACCGACGCGAGGGTCTGGCCCGGCTGGCCCACGAGCAGCACGCCCTCCAGGACGTCGTCCGGGAAGCCCGCCTCGCGCAGGTGGTGGACCGCGCGCTCAAACTCCGGGAATCCCGACGGGCGGCGCACCTCCCGGGCCCGGGTCGCGTCGGTCGTCTCGACGGTCAGGCTGACGCGCAGGAATCCCGCCCGGCGCATCCTCCGCGCGAGCCCCGGCGTCACCAGGGAGGGCTGGAGCCCCTCCGGGGCGTACAGCATGACCGGGCGCCCCCGCTCCGCGATGCCGTCCAGGATCGGTTCCAGGTGCTCCTGCGGGCGGACCAGGAGGTTCGATTCCCAGAAGTGGACGTTCCGGACCCCGATCCGCGCGAGCGACTCGACCTCCCGCACGACCTCCCCGGGGTCCCGGACCCGGTACTCGCGCCCCTCGAGGATCCGGACCGCGCAATACCCGCACCGGAAGGGGCAACCGAAGGAGGCCTTGAGCGCCACCGAGTCGCGACCCTCGCGGGCCAGGACCCGGGCGTCCACCTCCCGGTCCTCCACGGGGTCGAAGACGCCGGTGTGGACCTCGTGCGCGCCCGACGCGCGCGCGTGGTCCGGGCACAGGGTCGGATACACGCCGCCCAGGACGACCCGCGCGTCCGGGAACGTCTCCCGGCACAGGGCCACGGCCTCGTGCGTGGTCGGCCAGGTCCAGGTGAAGGTCGAGGAGATGAAGACCTCGTCCGGGGGCGGGTCCACCCGCCTCAGTCGGGCGACGAGGTCGTCCCTCGACAGCCCCAGGCGATAGACGGCCCGGGCTTTCGGCTCGTCGCCGTCCCGGCCGCACGGGGCCGTGCGCACGACGTTGTCCGGCCGCAGGATGCGGGCGATCTCGCGCTCGGGGCGTCGCTCGTCGTAGGTGTTCAAGGCATCGAGCCAGGTCACCCGCGTCCCCTTCGAACGCAGCCACGACGAGAAGCGCAACAGCGCGGAAGGACACGACGTCGCGTAGTGGAGGGTCCAGACGCGCAGGGGCGTCTCGAGCGTGTGGATCGGCGGGAACAGGAGGAGCGCGCGATGCCGGTGCCCGGACCGCCCGCGGGACGGGCGGTCGGTCGAGCGGGCCGCCGGTCCCGCGACCGCCAGCCCTCCCCCGAGGTGCGCGTCCAGGAGGGGGGACCGGAGCGCGTCGAGGCCGCGTGGTCCGTCCCGCACGAACACGAGCCGCATGGGGGCCGTGTCCAAGGACAGGCCTCCCCGGCCGCACGCGGGCGGCAGGGCCGAGGCCTCGGGCTGCCAGTCGATCCGGCCCGCGCCCAGGTGGGCGAGCACCGCGATCTCCGTGAGGTGGGACCTCGGGCTGTCCGCCGCGTGGAGGACGACCCGGCTCGTGACGCCTTCGCGCGACAGGTTGTACAGACCCGCGAGTGTCCGGGCGAAACTCCCCTCCCGCCCCGTGACGCGGTCATGGTCCTCCGCGGCGTACCCGAACAGGGGGATGACGACCTCGGTCAGGCCCGCCTCCCGCGCGGCCTGCGCGAGGCGCCTGCGTGCGAAGGCCCGGGCGCTCGTGTGGCACACGACCGACCCGAAACGCCGACGCGCCTCGCGGACCACCTCCAGGAAGTCGGACCGGTTCGCGGGCTCCCCGCCGACGACCGTGACCTGCCCGGCCTCCGCGTCCAGGGGGTCCGGCACGGCGCCCGGGACGCCGCTTCCCGCCCCCCGGTCGCAGAAGCCGCAGCGAAGGTCGCAGGACGACGCCGGGAGGGAGACCACGGCCGGGGCCAGACGGGCCAGGGCCAGACGGGCGTCGAGACGCGCGGCCAGGGCCTGCGCGATCTCGGGCCGTTCCATGGGACAGACGCCTTCCTGGACCTCGGGCTGGAACCATTGCGCGTGGGCCGCTCGGTCCAGGATGACGTCCAGCGGTTCTTCCCGCACAGACCCCAGGTAGATCGGCATGAAGTTGCACGGCTGGACCTCGCCGTAGGCCCCCACGTACACGGTCCCCGAGGACACCGCGTGACACCGGCGGAACTCCCCGTCCTCCTCCTCCGCGAAGTGCACGAAGTCGTGGTCCACCAGCGACGCGGCCCGGGCGGTCTCCTCGCCGTTCAGGAGTGCGTCCGGGCGTTGCAGCCACTCCCCGGAGCACATCGGCCTCAACAGCCGCACCCCGTGCACGCCGCGTCTTCGAGCGAGGTCAATGATCCCCGCCAGTTCCCCGTTGTCCAGGATGTCGCGGAAGACCGTGGTCGAATAGACCACCCGGAGCCCGGCCGAAAGGCACGCCTCGGTCGCGCGGGTTACGGCCTCGAACGCGCCGGGGGTCGCGTGGTGGCGGTCGTGCGTGTCCGCGGTGGCCCCGGACAGGCTCAGGTTCACGAGGTCCACCCCCGCCGCGGCGAGGCGTCGCGCCGCCTCGCGCGTCAGGAGCAGCCCGTTCGAGTCCACCGTGACCTGCTCGGCCCGGGGCCGGGCGTACTCGAGGATCTTGTAGAGGTCCCGGCGGAGCAGGGCCTCGCCGCCGAAGAAGTTCACCTCGCGGGTCCCGAGGAGCCACGCCTCGTCCAGGACCCGTTGGACCTCGCCCACGGTCAACTCGTCGGCCCGCTTCGCCTCGTACAGCGACGCGGAGCAGTGGATGCACCGGCACTGGCAGCGGTACGTCAGTGCGAAGATCAGTCGCGAGATGGCGCTCGTCATGCTCTGGGTCTCGAAACCGGTGCCAGGATATGAAATCCCGCGGCCGGATTGCAAGGAGCGGGCGGCGGCGGGCTTCCTGGGCTTGCGGGCACGGTTCCGACATTCGCCATCAATTTCCGCAATTCTTCGAATAGACATCAAAGCGACTTCGTTTCATTTCACCACCCTGGGGTCGCGACTTCCCCCCTCCCCCCCCCATCTATCGGCTGTGCCACAGGCACAGCCTCCC
>DYKK01000128.1:2486-8873 GCA_020722625.1 Anaeromyxobacter dehalogenans | reverse complement strand
AAGGCGCTTCTGCGGCCGGGGTCACGCGAACCGCAAGGCCGCGAGCCAGGCCGCGGCGAGGGCCAGGGCGAGGAGCAGGAAGCCCCCCAGGCGGCGCCAGGACACGGCGCCGTCCGGCGAGAGCGACGACCACAGGCCCCATCCGGCGACCCCGATCCAGGCGCAGAACAGGACCACGGCCAGGGCGGACAGCCACGGATTCGGGGTCTCGTCCCGGTGCAGGAGGTCCAGATGCAACGCCTCGGGCAGGACCGGACGGCCGTCGGGGCCGGTCTCGCGGGCCACCAGGCGGGCGATGGCCCGGTTCGCGTCCTCCAGGAGGTCCCCGTCCGGGGTCACGAGCCAGCGCGTGGCCAGGATCGCCCCCCGCATCTCCCGGTGGCACCGCAAGGCGAGGTCCGTGTCCCCTGCGGACTCGACCTCGCGGCACAGGGCGGCCATCTCGTGCCGCGCCGGGCCGTGCGGCCCCACCAGGGGCAGGTACCAGCGCGCGGCCCGCCCGTAGTACTCGACCGCGGTCGCGGGGAGCCCCGCGTCCCGCGCCATCCGCGCCGTCTCGAGGTCCTCCGACCCCGACACCACCACCCGCGCGCAGACCGCCACTGCGACCAGCACGCACGCCCCGAGGACCTGGAAGGGCCAGAAGGCCGCGCGACCCGACCCCGTCACACGAAGTCCCTCCGGCGGAAGATGAGCATCCCCAGGGCCAGGAAGAAGACGCAGTACCCCGCGCAATACAAGGCCACGCCCCCCACGTAGTCCCAGCCCACCGGCACCCCGAGGATCAACTCCTTGCCCACGTGGAACACGGACAGGTCCGGGAAGGTGTCGGTCACGGCCTGGGCGATGAAGCGCACCAGGGGGTTTCGCACCAGCACCCCCTTCTTCGCCCGCAGCAACTCGTCCAGGAGGGGCACGCTGCGCCCGACCAGGAAGATGCCGAGCGTGAAGACCCCGCTCATCACGGGGGTCGCGAAGGACGAGAAGAACAGCGCGACCGACGTGATCAGGGCCGCCTCGAACCACACCAGGACGAGGGCCTTGATCATGTCCGGGTTCACGGGCACGTCACGGGCCACCAGGGACAGGATCCACGCCGCGCCCATCACCACCACGGCCACGGCCAGGACCGCGAGCAGCCCCGCGAACTTCCCGGCCACCACCTCCGAGCGCCGCACGGGCTTGGGCAGCACCAGGTAGAAGGTCTTGCGGTCCACCTCCTTGAAGATCAGGATGACCCCCATCACGACCGCGATCACGACCGAGAGCAGCGAGATCGCGAACAGCCCGAAGTCCACCAGGACGCGCGCCGCCTGATCTCGGATCGCCAGTTGCGACAGGGCGATGCTGGACACGACCAGCCCCACGGCCGCGACCCCCAGGCCCACGAAGGCGCGGTTGCGCGAGGCCTCGATGAAGGTGTTGAGCGCCAGCGCGTGCACGCGGGTCCACGACGCCCCGAGCCCGAACAGTCCCCGCGCCGCCCCCGCCACCCCGGATGCGGTCATCGGGCCACCTCCCTCGCCCCGCTCGCCTCGCGGGTCAGGCCCATGATCAGGGCCTCGAGCGACAGCCTCCGGTCCCCGGCGCCCACGACCTCGAAGCCGGCCTCCACCAGCCGCTGCAACACGGGCCCGAACGCCTCCCCGGGCGTCACCACCCGCCAGGTCGCGGGGTCGATCTCCTCGACCCGGGTCCCCTCGGGCCAGGTCTCGACGCGGGGGGGGGCGCCCCCCGGCCGGGCCCGGACCACGGCCTCCTTCTCCCATCGCCCCCCGGCCAGCAGGTCGTCGAGCCGGCCTTCCGCCTTCATCTCGCCCCGGTCCAGGATGACCACGCGGTCGCACAACCGCTCGATGTCCGCCAGGATGTGGGACGAGAAGAAGATGGTCTTGCCGCCGGCCTTCAGGGACGCGATGAGGTCCGCCACCTCCTTGCGCCCGATGGGGTCGAGCCCGGACAGGGGCTCGTCCAGGATCAACAGGTCCGGGTCGTTCAGGAGGGCCTGGGCCAGGCCCACGCGCTGGAGCATCCCCTTCGAGAACTTGCGCAGGGTCCGGTCCTTCGCGTGCGCGAGCCCCACGAGGTCCAGCAGTTCGTGGATGCGCCTGTGCCTCGTGCTCCGGTCCATCCCGAAGAGGCGGCCGAAGATGTCGAGGAGTTCAGTTGGTTTCAAATAATCATAGAAATATGGTTGCTCGGGCAGGAACCCCACCCGGGCCTTGACCTCGATGGAGGTCGGGGGGCCCCCGAGCACGGCCACGCGGCCCGCCGTCGGGCGGATCAGGCCGGTCAGGACCTTGATCGTCGTGGTCTTGCCCGCCCCGTTGGGTCCCAGAAACCCGAAGACCTCCCCCGGGGTCACCGTGAACGAGACCGAGCGCACGGCCCGGACCTTCTTCAGGCGGAACGGGGGGCGGAAGGTCTTGGACAGCCCCTCCACGGCGATGGCGGGCGTCAAGGTCGTCACCTCCTGGAGCGCGAACGCAAGGCGCCGGCCAGGCCGGCACCGGATCGAGGAACCGACACCCCCGCGACGACCGCGATCAGGGCGTCACACACGCGGTCCACCTCGCGGGTCGTCATCTCGTCGAACAGGGGGAGGGCCAGGGCCTCGCGGGCCAGGGCCTCCCCGTCCGGGCAGCGGAAGCGGCGCGCGTCCCAGCGCGATCGAAAGAACGTCTGGTCGGTCAGGGCGTGGGCCGCGGGGCCGGCCTCGATGCCGCGCCGGCCCAGGGCGTGGGCCACGTCCCGCGCCCCCGGGACCCTCACGACGAACGACTGCCACGTCTGGCCCGCGCGGGCGTATCCGCCGGGCACGCGCACGCCAGGGCACCCGTCCAGGCGGGTCCGGTAGCGCTGGACGAGCCGCTCCCTCCGGCGGACGGACCCGGCCACCCGGCCCACCTGCACCCTCGCGACCGCCGCGCACAGGTCCGCCAGCCGGAAGTTGAGCCCGGTGGCCCCGAACACGTCGCCGAACCCCCGTCCCGTTCGCCCGTAGTCGCGCAACTCGCGCACGCGGGCCTCGAATCCCGGGTCGCACGCCACGAGCCCGCCCTCGCCCCCGGTCACGACCTTGCGCGGGTGCAACGAGAAGCAGCCGAACTCCCCGGCCGTGCCGGCGGGGCGTCCCCCCGCGGTCCGTCCCCCGAAGGCGCACGCCGCGTCCTCGATCACCGCGATGCCGCGCGGGCGCGCCAGGTCCGCGACGCCCTCCACGTCCGCGGGGATCCCGAAGGCGTGCGCCACGACCACCGCCCGCGTCCTCGGGGTCAGCCTCGCCGCCACGGTCGCCGCGGTCACCCCGAGCGACTCGGGGTCCACGTCCGCCGGCACCGGGTCCGCCCCGAGCCACAGGGCGGCCTGGGCCGCGGCCGGGAACGTGAAGACCGGGACCACCACCTCGCACCCGGGGCCGACTCCGCACGCCGCCATGGCCAGGAGCAGGGCGCTCCCCCCGGACGAGACCGCGACCACGGGCCTGTCGCCAAGGGCCGCGCTCGCCGCGCGCTCCAGGGCCAGGACCTCGGGTCCCTGGGCCAGGTGCCGGGACTGGAGCACGCGCAGGACCGCCCGCGCCTCCGGCCGCCCCACCCTCGGCCGGGCCAGGGGGATCCGCCCGACGCGCCTCATCCGCCCGTCCTCCCCGCCCGCGCGCGATACCACTCGATGGTGCGCGAGAGCCCCTCCTCGAGGTCCACGCGCGGCTCGTACCCGAGCATCGCCCGGGCCTTGCCGATGTCCGGGATGCGCAGTTCCACGTCCGCGAAGTCCCACGGGACGAACCGGATGTTCGAGCGCGACCCGGCCAACAGCACGATCACGCGCGCCAGGTTGTAGATCGTCAAGGTGCTGCGCGGGTTCCCGATGTTGAAGGCGTGGCCCACGGCCTCGGGCCGCTCCATGGCCCGCACCACCCCGTCCACGATGTCGTCAATGTAGCACCACGACCGGATCTGGCTCCCATCGTTGTGGACGAGCAGGTCCTCTCCCGCGACGGCCCGCACGATGAAGTGGTGGATCGCCCCCTCCCCGACCTGGCGGGGGCCGTAGATGTTGAAGGGCCGGATGGAGCAGGCGGGGAACCCGTATTCGCGGTGGTAACTCAGGGCCAGGTGCTCGGTGGCCAGTTTGCTGACCGCGTAGGTCCAGCGCGCCTCGCCCACGGCCCCGAGTTGCGAGACGTGGCCCTCGGTCACCTTGTAGGCGTACTGGCCGAAGACCTCGCTCGTCGAGAAGTCAATGAACCGGTCCACGTGGCCGGCCTCGAACGCGGCCTCCAGGACGTTCATGGTCCCCTTCAGGGCCACCTGCATGGTGCGGACGGGCTGCCGCATCACCGTGTCCACGCCCGCGATGGAGGCCATGTGCACGACCACGCGGCACCCCTGCACGGCCCGCCGCACGACCTCCGCGTCCGTGACGTCCCCCTGGATGAGCCGCACCCCCGCGCGTCCGGCGAGGCCCGCCTCGTCCAGGGCGTTGCGGTGGAGGTTGTCGAGGAGCACCACCTCGCACGAGTCCAGGAGCCTCAGGGCCAGGGAGGTCCCGATGAATCCCGCCCCGCCCGTGATCAGGACCGGCCCGCTAGCCATCGTCTTCTCCCCCCAGAGCGTCCAGGACGGCCGGGGCGGGTGGGGCCGGGGGCCGCCCCCGCAGCAGCGAGAAGAGCGCGACCGGGAGGAACGGGAACTCCCGGCGATACCGCTCCTCCTCGGCCCGGATCTGCGCCGCCATCACGTCCGAGAGGGCCGAGACCCGGCGCAGCAACTGCCTGCGCTGCTCCTCCGTCGCATCGTAGTAGCGTTCGAGCGCGTAGGCGAGGGCGAGACCTTCCTCGTTCCCGCGCTCGAAGAGTTCCGCGATGAAGTTGGGGTCCACCGGGGACCCGGGCAGGCCCGCGGCCCGCGCGAAGTGGTCACGCGCCTTCAGGCGGGCCGCACTGCGCTCCGCCTCGTCCGCCCCGCGGAACTCGAAGTGGAGGTTGAATCCGAGGTCCATGTGCAGGCGCCAGTCCATGGGGAACCGCGCGAGACCGGCCTCCAGGAACGCGTCGGCCCGGCGGATGGTCGCATCGTCTATGTGCTGGCCGTACTTCACGACCTGGCCCGCCCACAGATAGACCTTGGGGTTGTCGGGGTCGAGCCCCACGATGGCCTGGTAGTAATGGTCGAGCCAGGCGAAGATGCGGTCCGCGAAGAAGTGCGACAGGAAGTAGGCGTGCGCGCGCACGAACAGGAGGTCCGCGAGCGCGGTCCGGTGGCCGAGCGACAGGACCTTCAGGACCGCGACGGGGGGGAGGTACAGGGTCTCGGCCGCGGTCTCGGAGCCCCGCGTCAGGTACTGGCGGGTCTCGTCCAGGGACTGCGTGCCGCCCGCGATGCGCTCGAGGACGGTCCGGTCCCGGATGGGGTTCATGGCCGCGAACTTCAGGTCCACGAGCCCCGCGCGCGACAGGAGGAAGCCCGCCGCGGCTGTCGCGAGGAACGCGAGCGCGACCGGGATGCCTCGGTACGTCACTGTCCACCCCCTCCCAGGGGACCCGCCGTTTCCGCAAGCGGCGTCCGCCCGAGTCGCGCGGATCCTATCACAGACGGCCGCGCCTCTTGACTTCCCTGCGTGCCCCTGGCATCAATCGGGGCCATGAACGCCGTGGTCTTCGTTCACGCGTTCCCCCTGGACGGCCGGATGTGGGAGGCGCAGGCGCGCGCCGCGGAATCCCTCGGCTGGACCGCCCTGACCCCGGACCTGCCGGGGTTCGGGGGGCGTCCTTGGGGGGACGCCGACCTCGCGGGGTGGGCGCGGGAGGTCCTCGCGGAGTGCGACCGCCGAGGCATCGGGCGCGCGGTCTTCGCCGGGCTCTCGATGGGGGGATACGTGGTCTTCCGCGTCGCGGCCCTGGCCCCGGAGCGGGTGGCGGGCCTCGTGCTCGCGGACACCCGGGCCGCGGCGGACGCCCCGGCGGGCCGGGAGCGCAGGACCGCCCTGGCCGCGCGCGTGCGGGCCGAGGGGGTCGCGTTCCTGGCCGACGAGGTCCTGCCCGCGCTCCTCGGCGAGACCTCGCGCCGGGAGCGGCCGGACCTCGTCGCGGAGGTCCGGCGCCGCATCCTCGCGGCGGACCCAGAGGGCGTGGCCCGGGCCTTGCTCGCGATGCGCGACCGGCCGGACTCCACGCCCCTGCTGTCCGGCCTGCGCGTCCCCGCGCTGGTCGTGGTGGGCGCCGAGGACACCTTGACGCCGCCCGACGAGTCGAGGCGCCTGGCCGCGTCGCTTCCGGACGCCCGGTTCTGCGCGATCCCGTCCGCGGGTCACCTGTCCAATCTCGAGAACCCCGAGGCCTTCAACGCGGCGCTCGCGGAGTTTCTGGGGGCGCTGGCGTCCCGT